>NZ_CVTO01000071.1:0-7024 GCF_900004715.1 Pseudomonas sp. 24 E 13 | reverse complement strand
CCGTCCGGACGCCCACGGGTCAGGTCGCCGCTGCGATACACGCGGCTGCCGGGCTTGCCGAACGGGTCCGGCACAAAGCGTTCGGCGGTCAACGCCGGACGCTCCAGGTAACCCCGGGCCACGCCCTCGCCGCCCAGGTACAACTCACCGGCCACGCCGATGGGTTGCAGGTTGAGCTGCGCGTCCAGCACGTAGCCGCTGCGGTTGCCGAGCAAGGTGCCGATGGGCGCGTAGACGGCGCCGCATGGGTCGCCCTTGCGCGCCTTCCACAGCAGCGGCGTGACCACGGTTTCGGTGGGGCCGTAGCCGTTGAACAGGTAGGTCGGCTTCAGCGCGCGCCAGGCCAGGTCATAGCTGGCCTGGGCCACGGCGTCACCGCCGAAGCAGTACACCCGAACGGCTGGAGGATTGCCGTCGCGCTCGGCGTGTTCGGCCAGTTGCTGCAGGTACACCGGTGGGAACACCGCCATGGTCACGTTGTGGCGGTGCATCTGTTCATAGGTGTATTCCGGCAACCATAGGCTGTCGTCGCGGATCAGCACGCTGGCGCCATTGATCAGCGGGTGCATCCAACCCTCGTGGGAACCGTCGAAGGCGAACGACATGAAGTGCAACTCGCAATCGGCCGGGCGGGTTTCATAGCGCTCACCGGTGGCGATGATGTGCGCCACCAGTGGCCCGTGGGACACCGCCACGCCCTTGGGCATGCCGGTGGAGCCGGAGGTGTAGATCACGTAGGCGAGGTTATCGCCGTCGAGGGCGACGTTCGGCGCCGCATGATTGTCGTCGGACCAGTCCTGCAGCTGATCCACTGCCAGGGCTTGCAGGCCTTGCGGAATCGGGAGGCGCTGTTGCACGGTCGAGTGGGTCAGCAGCAACCGCGAGCGGCTGTCCTGCATCATGTACAGCAGGCGATCACGCGGGTATTCGATATCCAGCGGCACGTACACGCCACCGGCCTTCAGCACCGCGAGGAACGCCACCATGATCTCGGCACTGCGCGGCATGGCAATCGCCACGCGCACTTCCGGGCCGACGCCACGGGCGATCAGCGCGTGGGCCAGGCGGTTGGCCTGGCGATCCAGCTCGCCGTAAGTGAGCTGCTCGTCGGCGAACTTCACCGCCACCGCATCCGGGGTTTCCCGGGCACGGTCGGCCACCAGTTCATGCACCAAACGCTGGGCCGAGAAACCGGAGGCGCTGCGGTCCCACAGTTGCAGGATGTGTTGCTGCTCGGCGGCGTCCAGCAGGTTCAACTGGCCCAGCGGTTGCCGAGGGTTGGCGACCATGCCCTGCAGCAGGTTCTGCCAGTGGCGCGTCATGCGTTGCACGGTGCCGGCTTCGAACAGGTCCTGGGCATAACCCAGGGTGGCCCAGATGCCTTCGGTGGACTCCTGAATGTCCAGGTCGAGGTCGAAATGCGCGGTCTTGCTTTGCCATTCCAGCCCTTGGACCAGCAGGTGCGGCAGGTGCTGCTGGACCTGGGCCTGGCCGACGTCGGTCTGGTGGTTGAACATCACCTGGAACAGCGGATTGTGGCTCAGGCTGCGTTCCGGTTGCAGGGCTTCCACCAACTGTTCGAACGGCAGGTCCTGATGGGCCTGGGCCTCAAGCGCGCGTTGCCTGGTTTGTTGCAGCAACTGCTCGACGCTCATCTGGCCGTGCAGGTCCGCCTTGAGGACCTGGGTATTGACTAAGAAGCCGATCAGCCGCTCGGTTTCGCTGCGGTTGCGGTTGGCGATGGGCACGCCGACGCGGATTTCTTCCTGGCCGCTGTAGCGGTGCAGCAGGGTCTGGAACGACGCCAGCAGCAACATGAACAGGGTCACGCCCTGTTGCCGGGCCAAGGCCTTGAGCTGTTGGCTCAGCTCGGGGTCCAGCTCGAAAGCCAGGCGTGCGCCGCGATGGCTTTGCACGGCGGGACGCGGGTGGTCGAACGGCAACTCCAGCACACTTTGCTCGCCGCCGAGCATTTCGCGCCAGTACGCCAGCTGACGGTTCTTCTCGCCCGCCTCCATCCAATTGCGCTGCCACACGGCATAGTCGGCATATTGGATCGGCAACGCCGGCAGCTGCACTTCCTCGCCCTGGCTGTAGCCCGCATAGAGCTGCACCAGTTCTTCGACCATCACCTGCATCGACCAGCCATCGGAGACGATGTGGTGCTGCACCAGCACCAGCACATGCTCACCAGCAGCCACGCGCAGCAGCGACACACGCAGCAACGGGCCGTGTTCCAGGTCGAACGGCTGCGCGATCTGCGCCTCGACCTGCGCCTGGAGTTCAGCCTCGTCGACATCGGCGTGAGCGATCTGCAGCGACGCCGATGGCGCGATCACTTGCACTGCACGCTCATGCTCCTGGCGCAGGCAGGTGCGCAGGCTTTCATGCCGGGCCAGCAACGCATCGAAACTGCGCTGCAACGCGCCCAGGTCCAGTTGCCCTTTCAGGCGCAACGCACTGGGAATGTGGTAGGCGGCGCTGTGCGGCTCCAATTGCCAGAGAAACCACTGACGCTCCTGGGCATACGACAGCGGCAAGGCGTGCTCGCGCCCGACCGGCAGCAACGGCGGTGCGCTGGGCGCCAGGCTGTCCTGGGCCTGCAGTGCCGCAACAAATGCATCCAGCCGTGGGTGCTCGAACAAGGCCTTGAGCGGCACCTCGCGCTGCAGCGTCTGGCGAATGCGCGACACCACTTGCATCGCCAGCAGCGAATGCCCGCCCAGTTCGAAGAAGTGCTGGTTCAAACCGACGTTGTCGGTGCCGAGAATATCGGCCCAGATCGCAGCGATCTGCTGTTGCAACGCGGTGACCGGCGCCTGCCAGTCCTGGAGCGCCGTGCTGGCGTCCGGTTTGGGCAGTGCCTGGCGGTCCAGCTTACCGTTGGGGTTGAGCGGCATGCGCTCGAGGAAGATCAGGTGCGCCGGCACCATGTAGTCCGGCAGCTGTTCGCGCAGGGTGTTCATCAAGCGTTCGGCTTCACTCGACGGTTGCGCGGGCACCAGGTAGGCCAGCAGTTGGTTGTCGACAGCCAGCACCAGCGCTTCGCGCACGCCGTCCTGGGCCAACAGCACGGTTTCGATCTCGCCCAGTTCGATGCGGAAGCCGCGCACTTTCACTTGATGGTCGACCCGCCCGACATACTCCACCACCCCGTCGGCGCGATAACGCGCCAGGTCGCCGCTGCGATAAAGCCGCTCGCCGCAGGCACTGAACGGGTTGGCGACAAAACGCTCGGCGGTCAGGCTCGGGCGCCGCAGATAAGCGCTGGCCAGGCCGCTGGCGCTGGCGATGTAGAGTTCGCCTACGGCACCGACAGGCAGCAGATTCAGGTCGCGATCCAACACATACAGCCCACGCCCGGGTAGCGCGCGGCCGATGGGGCTGGCGGTGACGCCGCTGATTACGTCGGGGTCGGTGCAGTCCAGCACGCTGGAGACCACGGTGGCCTCGGTCGGCCCGTAGGTATTGAGCAGCCGCACATGGCCCAGGCCCGCCCGTTGCCACAACAATGGACCGTCGAGGGGCATGGCTTCGCCGCCGATATGCATCTGGCGCAACGCCCCGTAAGGCCGCGCACCCGCCGCCAGGCAATCCTGCAAGAACAGTTTCCAGTAGGCGGTCGGCAAGTCGGCCAGGGTGATGCCCTGCTCGATGATCTGCCGATACAACTCGGCACCGTCCCACAGTTGCGGGCCACGCAGCACCACCGTGGCACCGAGGGTCAGGGCCGGGTACAACTGCTCGACGAAGCCGTCAAAATTCAGGGTAGCGAACTGCAATACCCGGTCTTGCGCGACCAGTTGCGAATAGTCGGCGGCGATGCAGGCGAACTCACTCAATGCGCCATGGCTGATGGCCACGCCCTTGGGTTTGCCGGTGGAACCCGAGGTGTAGATCACGTAGGCCAGGCTGTGCGGTTCGAAAACAGCCGGTGGATTGTGCTCATCACACAGCGCCAACTGCGCCTGGACCAGGTCGATTTCCACGGCCACCGCGTGCGCCGGCAATGGCAGGCGATCGCGCAGGTGCGACTGGGTCAGCACCAGGCGCACATCGCTGTCCTCGAGCATGTGCACCAGACGCTCGCGGGGGTACTCAGGGTCCAGCGGCACATAGGCCGCGCCGGTCTTGAGCACCGCCAGCAAGCTGACCACCATGGCGAAGGAGCGCTCCACGGCGATCCCGACCAAGGCTTGGGAGCCGATACCCTGGGCGATCAAGTAGTGCGCCAGGCGGTTGGCCTGGCGGTTCAGTTCGCCATAGCTGAGGGCCTGGTCGTCCAGGGCCAGGGCCTGACGTTCAGGCTGCGCGGCGGCCTGGTCTTCGAACAGCAGATGTACGCCTTGCAATTGCCGGGCGCAGGCCGGAGCGTTCCAGTCCTGAAGCATGCGTTGCTGCTCGGTAGCATCCAGCAGCGAAAGCTCGGCCAGACGCCTGCGCGGATCGCTGACGACCGTCTGCAGCAACTGCTGCCAGTGCTGCGCCAGGCGCTCGATGGTCGCTGAGTCGAACAAATCGGTGGCGTAATTCAACGCCGCCCACAGCCCTTCGGCCGACTCATGGGTATCCAGGCTCAGGTCGAAATGCGTGGTCTGGCTGTCCCAGTCCAGCTCCACCACGCGCAGGCCAGGCAGTTGCTGGCCGTCGCGCCCGCCCTGGGCGTCGGTCTGATGGTTGAACATCACCTGGAACAATGGGTTGTGGCTCAGGCTGCGCTCAGGCGAGAGCGCCATCACCAATTGCTCGAACGGCAGGTCCTGGTGGGCCTGGGCTTCCAGGGCGCGGCGCTTGGTCTGTTGCAGCAACTCGACAAAGCTCATCTGCCCGTCCAGGTCAGCCTTGAGCACTTGGGTGTTGACGAAAAACCCGATCAGCCCCTCGGTTTCGACGCGGTTGCGGTTGGCAATCGGCACGCCGACGCGGATATCCGACTGCCCGCTGTAGCGGTACAACAAGGTCTGGAAGGACGCGAGCAGCAGCATGAATGGGGTGATGCCTTCTTGCTGCGCCAGGCGCTTGAGACCGGCGACCAGTTCGGGCTGTAGATGCAGCTCCAGGCTCGCGCCGCGATGGCTTTGCTGCGCCGGGCGCGGACGGTCCAGCGGCAGTTCCAGCACCGGCTGTTCACCGCCCAGCAGCGCCTGCCAATAAGCCAGTTGCCGCGCCCGCTCTCCCGCTTCCATCCAGCCGCGCTGCCACAGGGCGTAGTCGGCGTACTGAATCGGCAGCTGCGGCAGTTGCAGGTCCTGGCCCAGGCTGTAGGCGGCATACAACTGCACCAGCTCCTGCACCATCACCTGCATTGACCAGCCGTCGGAGACGATGTGGTGCTGCACCATTACCAGCACATGGTCATCTTCAGCCAGTTGCAGCAAGGTCACGCGCAGCAGCGGAGCCTGGTGCAAATCGAACGGCCGCGCCACCTCCGCTTCCACCCGTGCCATCAACTGCGCTTCGTCGATCTGCGCGTGTTGAATCTCGACCCGGGCCTGGGGCAGCACAGCCTGCCACAAGTGCTCGCCCTCCTCGACCAGTTGGGTGCGCAGGCTCTCGTGTCGGGCCAGCAGGCTGTCGAAGCTGCGCTGCAGTGCCGCCAGGTCCAAGCGACCGTGCAGGCGCAAGGCGCCGGGGATGTGGTAAGTGGCGCTGCCGGGGTCCAACTGCCAGAGAAACCACTGACGCTCCTGGGCATAGGACAGCGGCAGGCGTTGGCCGTCCTCACGGATTGCAGCAATCGGCAGTTGAGCGAAACTCATGCCCCGGCTTTGCAGGCGCTGATAAAACTGCTGGCGCTGTTCCAGAGGCAAGCGAAGAAAGCGCGACACCAGGTCGATGTTAGGGTTGGAAAGCATGGTTCAAATCGCCTCTAGTTCGCTCAAAAAGTCACGAAGATCATCAAAATCTTCCACGCTGCCGGCGCGGAAAGTGGCTGCGGCCTGCACGTAGGCACGCAGTGATTCGGTCTGGAACAGTTCCATCAGCGGTACGTCCAGGCCCAGCTCGGCCTGCACTCGCGAGGTGATCTGGATGGCCAGCAGGGAATGCCCGCCCACTTCGAAGAAGTTGTCGTTCAGGCCCACTTGCGCCAGGTGCAGCACGTCGGCCCAGATCGCGGCGATCTGCTGCTCCAGTTCGGTGTGCGGCGCCACGTACTGTTGCTGCATCTGGCTGGCATCCGGCAACGGCAGGCCCTTGCGGTCGAGCTTGCCGTTGGGGGTCAGCGGCATCTGTGCGAGGAACACGAAGTGCGCCGGCACCATGTAGTCCGGCAGGCCGCTTTTCAGGGCGCGACGCAGGCTGTCGCGGAATTCGGTCTGGTCGGCCAGGGTCGCATCGGCCGGCACCACGTAGGCCACCAACTGCTTGCCGGTCGAACCTTCCTGGGCCACCACCACGGTTTCGCCGACGCTGTCCTGTTCACGCAGACGCGCTTCGATTTCACCCAGTTCGATACGGAAACCACGGATCTTGACCTGATGGTCGACGCGACCCAGGTAATCCACCACACCGTCCGGACGCCCACGGGTCAGGTCGCCGCTGCGATACACGCGGCTGCCGGGCTTGCCGAACGGGTCCGGCACAAAGCGTTCGGCGGTCAACGCCGGACGCTCCAGGTAACCCCGGGCCACGCCCTCGCCGCCCAGGTACAACTCACCGGCCACGCCGATGGGTTGCAGGTTGAGCTGCGCGTCCAGCACGTAGCCGCTGCGGTTGCCGAGCAAGGTGCCGATGGGCGCGTAGACGGCGCCGCATGGGTCGCCCTTGCGCGCCTTCCACAGCAGCGGCGTGACCACGGTTTCGGTGGGGCCGTAGCCGTTGAACAGGTAGGTCGGCTTCAGCGCGCGCCAGGCCAGGTCATAGCTGGCCTGGGCCACGGCGTCACCGCCGAAGCAGTACACCCGAACGGCTGGAGGATTGCCGTCGCGCTCGGCGTGTTCGGCCAGTTGCTGCAGGTACACCGGTGGGAACACCGCCATGGTCACGTTGTGGCGGTGCATCTGTTCATAGGTGTATTCCGGCA
>NZ_CVTO01000019.1:0-15860 GCF_900004715.1 Pseudomonas sp. 24 E 13 | reverse complement strand
CGCCAGCCTCGCCGAAACCGCGATCACCTGCCGCAACCTCGGTGCCGAGGTGTTCGAATGCCTGGCTGACGTCGGCACCGTCGAAGGCGCCCAGGCCAGTGTCGACTGTTGCGTCGAGCACTTGGGCGGTATCGATATCCTGGTCAACAACGCAGGCATGCTCACCCAGGCGCGCTGCGTCGACGTGTCCATCGCGATGTGGAACGACATGCTGCGCGTCGACCTCACCAGCGTCTTCGTCGCCAGCCAGCGCGCCTTGCCGCACATGGTTGCGCAGCGTTGGGGGCGGATCATCAATGTCGCCTCGCAACTGGGGATCAAGGGCGGCGCCGAACTGACGCATTACGCCGCCGCCAAGGCCGGCGTGATTGGCTTTACCAAGTCCCTGGCGCTGGAAGTCGCCAAGGACAATGTGCTGGTCAACGCCATCGCCCCCGGCCCCATTGAGACGCCATTGGTCAGCGGCATCAGCGATGACTGGAAGCGTGCCAAGGCCAGGGAGCTGCCCCTGGGCCGCTTCGGGCTGGCCGACGAAGTGGCGCCGACTGCGGTGCTGCTGGCCAGCGAGCCCGGCGGCAACCTGTTTGTCGGCCAGACCCTGGGCCCGAATTCCGGCGATGTCATGCCATGAGCGGGGTGTAGTCATGTGCGGACTCTGCGGATTGCTCGGCGAAGACCTGCACTGGAGCGACCCCCTGGGCGACGAGTTGCCCAGGCGCCGCGAACGCCTGCGCCGGATCGCGGCGATCAACCAGGTGCTGGCGGTGTTCCGGCTCAAGGTCGAAGACTTCCAGGGTGCGTCCTATCTGCTGCTGGGCGCTACCGGCAAACAGGCCCTGGCCAGCGGCCTGGATCAGCTGTGGCAGGCGGCCCAGGACATGCTCGGTCGTCCGTTGGATCCCCTCGATCCCAAACTGCTCGACCATTTGGAATGCAACCCACTGTAGGAGCGGAGGTATAAAAAATGAGCATCGCTCTCAACGTCATCAGCGGTTTTCTCGGCAGCGGCAAGACCACCTTGCTCAAGCGCCTGTTGCAGGGAGAAAGCCTGGGCGACACCGCGTTGCTGATCAACGAATTCGGCGACGTCGGCATCGACCATCTGCTGGTGGAAGACATCGCGCCGGACACGGTGCTGCTGCCCAGCGGTTGCGTGTGCTGCTCGATCCGTGGCGAGCTGAAGGAGGCGCTGCTGACCTTGCTGCAACGTCGCGAGCGCGGTGAAATCCCGGCATTCAAGCGGGTGATCCTGGAAACCACCGGCCTGGCCGACCCGGCGCCCATCCTCGCCACCTTGAATAACGACGTGCAACTGCGCGGGCGTTTGCACATCGGCCTGGTGATTACCCTGGTGGACGCCAGCCACGCCGTCCTGCAGGAACGCCTGCACCCGGAGTGGCTGGCCCAGGTGGCGGCGGCGGATCGTGTGTTGGTGAGCAAGACCGATCTGGCGGGCGACTGCACGGCACTGCGCGCACATTTGCGGGCACTCAATGCCGGCACGCCGATCCTCGATACCCATGCCATTCACAGCGGCGACCAACTGCTGCTTGGCGAAGGCCTGCGCAGCGCCGAACCGGCCATTGAAGTCAGCCGCTGGCAGTTGCATCAGGCCACCACGGCCAGCCACGGCACCGCGCAAGTGTGCAGCCTGACCTTCGACCAGCCTTTGGATTGGGTCGGTTTCGGGGTGTGGTTGTCGATGCTGTTAAGATGCCACGGCGAACGAATCCTTCGTGTCAAAGGACTGCTCAACGTGAACGCCAGTAACACCCCCATCGTCATTCATGGCGTGCAGCACTGCCTGCATGCGCCGGTGCATCTACCTGCGTGGCCGGGCAGCGACCGGCAATCGCGCCTGGTGTTTATCCTGCGCGGCCTCGACCCTGCGCTGTTGCGCCGCTCCTTCGATGTGTTCTCGCGGCGGTTCGCAGCATGATCACGTTGAGGGTCCTCGGCACGTCGGTCACCTTGCTCGAATGCCTGCGCGTGCGGGCCGAGCAGGAACTGGGTATCCGCCTGGTGTATCAGGTGCACGACGTCGAACAGGCCCAGCGCATCGCGGTGATGCAGCCCGAAAGCTACGACCTGTACGACCAGTGGTTTCACAATGTCGATTTCGTGTGGCCGGCCCGGGCGATCCAACCCATCGACACCCGGCGCGTCGCGTTGTGGCACGAGATCAATGACCTGCCCAAGCGCGGACGCCTGTCGCCCGATGATCGCCTGGGCAGCGGCAGCGTGCCCAGCGAGCGGTTATTCGTGCAGCACGATGGCAGCCTGGGCAGCACGGTTACCGAGCGCATCAGCATGCTGCCCCTGACCCACAACGCCGACAGCTTTGCCTACCGTCCCGAGCGTATGCCCGACGGGTTTTGCCACGGCAATGAAAGCTGGGGCTGGCTGTTGGACCCCGCGTGGCGTGCGCGCACGGCCTTGCAAAGCGACGCCGCCATCGGCGCCCTGGACGCCGCCTTGGCGGTGCAGGGGGCAGGGCTGGCCAGCTTCAAGGACATCGGCAACATGAGCATCGAAGAGATCGATTTGCTGGCCGACGTCCTGGTGCGCAAGCAGAAGGAAGGCCACTTTGCGGCGTTCTGGTCCGATGACGAAGAAGCCGCGCAATTGATGCTCAGCCCCAGCATCGATATCCAGAGCCTGTGGTCGCCGACCTTGATGCGCCTGCACCGCGCCGGGGTGAAATACCGCCTGGCGGTGCCACGTGAAGGCTATCGGGCCTGGTTTGGTGGGTTGTCATTATCGCGCCATGCCCAGGGCGCGGTGCTGGATGCGGCCTATGCTTACTTGAATTGGTGGCTGTCGGGCTGGCCCGGGGCGGTGATGGCTCGGCAGGGCTATTACATCGGTAATCCGGCGCGCAGTCGCGATCACTTGAACCGTGCGGAGTGGGATTACTGGTACGCGGGCAAGCCTGCGCGAGAGCAACTGCCGGGAAGCGATGGTCTGCCGCTGATCGATATTGGCGAAGTGCGCGACGGCGGCTCCTATGAACAGCGCATGGGGCATATTGCGGTATGGAATTCGGTCATGGATGAGCACAACTACCTGGTGCGGCGCTGGGGGGATTTCATGCGGGCCCGGCGAGGCTGACGCGCAGCGTCACGGGATGCATTCCCACGCGGAGCAAGGGAACGAGCCTTCAGCGGCGCAAAGAAAAGGCGGTTACCTGTTGAAGGTAACCGCCTTTTTAATACCGCCAGTCTTGCTTATTCCGGCAGTTTGAACGCCATCACGTAGTCACCCTGCTTGGTGCCCAGGGAGCCATGACCGCCGGCCACGACCAGCACGTATTGCTTGCCGTCCTTGCCGGTGTAGGTCATCGGGGTGGTTTGCGCGCCTGCAGGCAGGCGGCCTTCCCACAGTTGCTTGCCGTTTTTCACGTCATAGGCACGCAGGTACTGGTCCAGGGTGCCGCTGAGGAACGCAACGCCACCGGCGGTGGTGAACGTACCGCCCAGGCTCGGCACGCCCATGGTCAACGGGATCGGAATCGGCGAGCTGTCACGCACGGTGCCGTTCTTGTGCATCCAGATGGTCTGGTGGGTGGTCAGGTCGACCGCTGCCACATAACCCCACGCGGGTGCCTGGCACGGCAGGCCCATTGGCGACAGCAGCGCTTCGAGGATCACGCCGTACGGCGCGCCTTTGTTTGGCTGTACGCCTTGGGTTTCGCTGACGCGCGGGCCTTGCTTGGCGATGTCGGCAGCCGGGATCAGTTTCGATTTGAACGCCATGTAGCTCGGGTTCACGAAGGCGATCTGGCGCACCGGGTCAACCGAAATGCCGCCCCAGTCGAACACGCCGAAGTTGCCTGGGTACACGATCGAGCCTTGCAGCGACGGCGGGGTGAACGGGCCGTCGTAGCGCAGCGACTTGAAGTCGATCCGGCAGATCAGTTGGTCGAACGGCGTCACGCCCCACATGTCACGCTCCTTGAGGGGCGGTGGCATGAAGTTCAGCTCGGACTTGGGCTGGGTAGTGGCGGTGCGATCGCCCGCGACGGCGCCCTGTGGCACCGGGATTTCGTTGAAGGGCACAACCGGCCAGCCGGTGGCGCGGTCCAGCACGTAGATGCTGCCTTGCTTGGTCGATGCCATCACCGCATGCCTGACACCGCCGGCGGTCTTGATGTCGATCAGCGACGGCTGGCCACCCACGTCCATGTCCCACAGGTCGTGGTGGGTGAACTGGACGGTCCACTTCACATGGCCGGTGGCGATGTCCAGGGCGGTCAGGCCGGCCGCGTACTTCTCGGAGTCTTCGGTACGGTCGCCGCCGTACTGGTCGGGCATCTGGTTGCCCATCGGCAGGTAGAGCATGCCGAGTTTTTCATCCACGGCGAACATGGACCACATGTTCGGCGAGTTGCGGGTGTAGGTCTTGCCTTCGGCCAACGGGGTGGTGTCGTGCGGGTTGCCGCTGTCCCAGTTCCACACCAGCTTGCCGGTGTGCACGTCGAACGCACGGATCACGCCGCTTGGTTCGTCGGTGGAAACGTTGTCGGTCACGTGACCGCCGATGACCACCAGGTTCTTGGTCACGGCCGGTGGCGAAGTGGAGTAGTAACCACCTGGGGCGAAGCTGCCGATATTGGCACGCAGGTCGACCTGGCCTTTGTTACCGAAGTCTTCGCACATCTTGCCGGTGTCGGCGTTCAGGGCGATCAGACGGGTGTCGGCGGTCGGCACGAAGATGCGTTTCGGGCAGGCAGTCGGGGCGGCGGCCGGGATGGCCTTGCCGGTTGGCTTCTGCTCGGAAGCGTAGGCGGCGTCATCGTGATACGACACGCCACGGCAGGTCATGTGCGCCCAACCCTTGAAGTTCTCGGCACCCTGGGTGCTGATCTTCGGGTCGAAACGCCAGATTTCCTTGCCGGTGTCCGGGTCCAGGGCAATCACCTGACTGTGCGGGGTGCACACGTACAGCATGCCGTTGACTTTCAGCGGGGTGTTTTCCGCAGTGGTTTCACCGGGATCGCCCGCGCCGGGAATGTCACCGGTACGGAAGGTCCAGGCCGGCACCAGCTTGTGCGCGTTTGCCGGGGTGATCTGGGTCAGTGGCGAGTAACGGTCACCGTAGGCCGAGCGGCCATAGGAGTTCCAGTCACCGTCAGCCTGGCTCGGCGCAGTGTTGGTCATGCCGGCCACGGTGTCGCGGTTCAGTTGGCCGGTCTTGACCATTTCACCCGGGTTGGTGAATTGGCTGGCCAGGGCGGTAGCGCCCGCCAGCACCACGGCTGCGCTCAGCGCACCGGTGCCCAGCGGCGCGGCCTGGCCATGCAGCAACGGACGGCGAAACCACGGCAGCAACATGACGATGCCCAGGGCGAACAGCAGGGCCAGGCGCGGCACCAGTTGCCACCAGTCCAGGCCCACTTCCCACAGTGCCCACACGGTGCTGGCGAACAGCACCAGTGCATACAGGCCCAGCGCAGCGCGGCGGTTGGACAGCAGCAAGACGCCGGTCAGGGCGATGCCGATACCGGCCAGCAGGTAGTACCACGACCCGCCGAGCATGCTCAGCTTGACCCCACCGGCCAGCAAGGCCAGCCCCATGATCAGCAGCAAGACGCCCAGCAACCTGGGCAGCAGGCGGCTTGGGCTTGAGGCACCATCAGTGCTCATAGTGTGTTTCTCCGTTACGTTGGAATTATGTAACCCCGTGCTTCACTCACTGTAGATGACGATTGGGCGCGGGCTTGGTTCATCGTTTTTTTGGTTTTTTCTGTGGATAAACGGGTTATCCACAGACGGGTAACACCCCCCCGGACGCAGGCTGATTTCGGACAGCGCTGTCTTTACGTACAGGGAGATTTGGCAAAATGAGGTCGGCCAGGAAGTGAAGCGTTGCAGATTGTTGCGAAGGATAATGCGGCGGGGCTGTTTGAGGAAGGGTGAATCGCAAGATGCATCATTTCAGATTTGGTAACAGTGACAGATAGTCGCTGCCAGAATAGCCTCTGTAGGAGCGAGCTTGCTCGCGAAAAACCCACTGGCGCCGCGTGTGTTCAGGAAGCACGCGTTATCGTTGACGGTTTTCGCGAGCAAGCTCGCTCCTACAGGGGGATTTGTGGTGTGGGTTAGAAGGTGGTGCGGATGCCGAACTGCACACTGCGCCCCGGTGCCGGCGCGATGTCGCGCAGGATCGAGCTGGCATAGCGCACCGTCTGGTTGGTCAGGTTTTCACCGTTGACGAACGCCAGCCACTGGCTGCCACCCACATTGAAGTGGTAACCCGCGCTTGCGCCGAGGGTGGTGTAGCCATCGGTGCCGCTTTCATTGCTCGGCACGCGCCCCTGGCCGGCGGCATGTTCCACGTCGATACGCGCCTGCCAGCGGTCCAGTTCCCAGAGCAACCCACTGTTCAAGCGCAGCGGCGCAATGCGCGGCAGGGCTTCGCCCGTGTCCAGGTTGGTCGCGCGGGTGTAGTCGCCCGACAGCTCCAGGGCGAACTTGCCGTAGGCGCCTTCGCCGAGTCTCCAGTGATCCTGGGCTTCAAAACCGGCGAAACGCGCGCGTACGCCGGAATAGCTGTACTCGGGAATACCGCCGGCGTCCTCTTCACCTTCGTCGTTCAACGTACGGCCAGTGCCGAGCAGGCCGATGTAATTGGAGAAGCGGCTGTAGAACACGCCGAAGCTGCCTTTATGGGTGCCGTTGTCGAAGCGCAGGGCCAGGTCGCTGGACACGGCTTTTTCCTTGGACAGGTTGGCATCGCCCAATTCGTAGGTGCCGGTGGCGACGTGGGCACCATTGGCGTACAGCTCGTAGAACGTGGGCGCACGCTCGGTGTAGCCCAACGTTGCAGCCAGGGACCAGATCGGCGTCAGGCTGTAAACCGCGCCGGAGGACAGGCTGCCTGCGGTGAAGTCACTGGCCTTGTCGGCATTGGCGAAGCGCGCGTTGCCCTTGGCATCCGGGTCGACGCTGGTGTGTTCCAGGCGCCCGCCGAGGCTGAGCTTCAGGCGTTCGCTGGCTTGCATCTCTTCAAGGATAAACAGTGCACCGGCGTTGGTGTCGGTCTGGGGCACGAAGGCTTCTTCGCCCAGGGCCGAGAACTCGTTGCGGGTCACCTGGGCGCCGACCACGCCATCGAATGGGCCGACAGGCTGGTGACGGGCTTCAACGCGGGCTTCATAGCCTTTGTTCTTGAAGGTTGTACCGGTTTCGCCACCTTCGATTTCGCGGTGTTCGTAGTCGGTATAGCCCGCGTCGAGCTTCACCGAGGTGAACGGCCCTTGCAGGTTACGGATCTCGGACGCGAAGGCGTAGTGCTCCTGCTGCATGCGGATGCGCACATCCTGCTCAGCCGGGGAGCCGTAGTTACTGTCGTAGTTGCTGTAGGACAGCCCCGCGTAGCCGTCATCCCAAGTGTAGGAACCGCCTACGGCACCGCCATCCTGGCGCCCGTCGCTGTTGCCCAGGCGGCCGTTCTTGCCGGGGCCATCCTCGGCGTCGGGGGCATGGCGGCTACGCGCATGGCCCGGGATTTTCAGGTCGTTGAATTCCCGCGCGTTGGCGTCCAGGTGCAAGGCGAAGGTGCCGTCGCCGGCCTCCAGCTTGCCCGCGCTGCTGCGGGTGGTGTCGGCGCCACCGTAGCGCAGTTCACCCGCACCGTGGATGCCTTCGATGGTGGCGGTGGGGATGCGGTTGTCAAAGGTATTGACCACGCCGCCGATGGCGCTGCCGCCGTACAGCAAGGCCGCCGGGCCGCGCACGATTTCAATGCGGTCAACGTTGATCGGGTCCAGCGGCACGGCATGGTCATAGGACAGCGACGATGCATCCAGCGCACCGACGCCATTGCGCAGGAGGCGAATCCGGTCACCGTCCTGGCCACGAATGATCGGCCGGCTGGCGCCCGGGCCAAAGTAGGAAGACGACACCCCCGGCTGCTTGTTCAGGGTTTCGCCAAGGCTGCCTTTTTGCTGCAGGGTCAGCTCATCGCCTTCCAGTACCGTGGTGGGCGAGGCGAGCTGTTCGCTGCCCAGGGGATTGGCGGTGATGATTTGCGGTTGCAGCTCCAGGGCGTGGGCTTCGGAGCAGATCAGCAGGGCGGCGGCGAGCGGGGACAAACGCCAGAAACAGGAGACGGACATCGGACATTCCTTGGCAGGATTTTGATAAGAGATGTTACAATATAACATCTCTTTTTAGGCTGCGAAGGGGAACTTTTGCCAAGCGGCTATATTCAATGCAGTGCTTCCACCGATACGCCCCGTCGGCTAAGGTGCGCGGCTGTGTTTCCTCTCCTGCAAAAGGCCCGGCATGACCGCGACAAGCAACGACCCACTCCACGGCGTGACCCTGCAACATGTCCTCACCACGCTGGTGGCGCATTACGAATGGAGCGGCCTGGCCGAGCGTATTGATATCCGCTGCTTCAAGAGCGATCCCAGCATCAAGTCGAGCCTGACCTTCCTGCGCAAGACCCCTTGGGCCCGTGAAAAAGTCGAAGGGTTGTACGTCAAGCTGATGCGCACCAAACGCCCGTTGGACTGAGCCCATGAAGCGTTATGTCGCAGCGGCCGCGCTCGCCGGTTGGGTGGGACTGGCGATCCAGCAATACCTGATTTTGTATTCGCGCTGGTCCAGCGGCGCGAGCCTGCTGGGCGGGTTGATCAGCTTCTTCAGTTTCTTCACGGTGCTGACCAATACGCTGGTGGTCGTGGTGCTGAGCTACGCGCTGGTCACCCGCGAATCCGCCGCCAGACGGTTCTTCCTCAAGCCCGGCATCTGCGGCGCGATTGCCACCAGCATCGTGGTGGTGAGCCTGGCCTACAACCTGCTGCTACGGCATTTATGGAGCCCCGAAGGCTTTCAGTTCATCGCCGATGAATTGCTGCATGACGTGATGCCGCTGCTGTTTCTGATCTACTGGTGGCGCTGCGTGCCCAAAGGCACCTTGCAGCTCAAGCACATCGCCGGCTGGGTGATTTACCCCGTGGTGTATTTTGGTTATGTGCTGCTGCGCGGGCATTTGCTTGGGCAGTATCAGTACCCGTTCATGGACGTGGACAGCCTGGGTTATCCACAGGTGTTCGTGAATGCGGGGGGGATTTTGGCGGGGTTCATCGTCATTGCGCTGGCGTTAGTGGGGCTGGATAAACGCCTCAAACCACGCTCGATTTAAAGTGGGCACGATCAATGTCTGTAGGAGCGAGCTTGCTCGCGAAACAGTCACAGGCACCGCGCTCATTCAGAAAGTACGCGTTATCGTTGACGTTTTTCGCGAGCAAGCTCGCTCCTACAGAGGGCGGTGTACGCTTAACTGACTGGCATCAGGGCAAGCCGCCTCCCACAGGTTAATCTTCGTCGCTGCCTTCCGCGCGCCAGTAGCCCACGGCCTTGAGGTATTCCTCGTTGACCTTGTGCGTCTCCAGCAATACCCGCCGCACCTGGCGCGACACCTTGGTTTCGGTCGCGACAAAGCTGTACAGCGTGCCGCCGGGCAGCGTCAGGTTGCTTACCACGTCGAGCAGATCCTCCTGGCCGCGCAGCACCCAAATGATTTCAACATCCGCCGCACTTTCCAGTGTCTGTTGCTCGGCGGCATCGGCAATTTCAATCACCGCCAGCACCTTGCGCCCGGCGGGTAATTCTTCAAGGCGTCGCCCAATGGCGGGCAGGGCGGTTTCATCGCCGATCAGCAGGTAGCTGTCGAAGATATCCGGCACGATCATCGAGCCCCGTGGCCCACCGATATGCAGGTGCTGGCCGACTTGCGCCTGCTCGGCCCAGGTCGACGCCGGGCCGTCGCCGTGCAGCACGAAGTCGATATCCAGTTCGCCAATGCCCAGGTCGAAACGCCGTGGCGTGTAATCGCGCATTGCAGGTTGCGGGCCGTCGCCCTTGATGCTGAACGTCGGGCTTTCCAGCGCGGCTTGCTCGGCGGCGTTCTGCGGGAACAGCAGCTTGATGTGATCATCACTGCCCAGGCTGACAAACCCTGCCAGTTCCGGCCCACCCAGCGTAATGCGGCGCATGCGTGGGGTGATATCCACTACTCGCAGTACCTGCAGGCGGCGGCGTTTGATCTCGTGGGTGACGCGATGGATGGTGTGTGTGTTCATTGATCTCTCCCGTCGGCAATGGCTTGAGCGGTGCGATTGAGCAGCGCCGCGACACGAACGATTTCTTCCGGGCTCCAGCGCCCGTGGTGCGAATGCAGGGCATGGCGCAGGTTGTGCACCGCCTCGTGAATTTCCGGTGGGCGGTCGTGGCCGCGCAGCGAGCGTTTGCTGACGTCGATGCGCATGCGCACGCCGTCCAGGGCAACGGCTTGCTCGTTAAGAAAGAGACGACCGGCGTCGGTGATTGTGTAGTGTTTTTTCCCGCCCTGGGCGTCACCGCTGATCAACTCGCTCTCTTCGAGGAAGGTCAGGGTGGGATAGATCACGCCGGGACTGGGGCTGTACGCACCGTCGAAGAGGTTTTCGATGCGGCGGATCAGGTCGTAGCCATGGCAGGGTTGCTCGGCGATCAGCGCCAGCAGCAACAGCTTCAGGTCGCCTGGGGCGAAAACCCGTGGGCCGCGACCGCCGCGTTTTTCAAAGTCACCGCGATGTTCAGGCTTCATGATGGTCCTCCTCTGCGCTCATTTAGATATAACTTAAGATATATCTTGTGGTGTGCGCCAGTCTCTGCCGACCAGCGGTCAGGGCCAGGTTTGCGCACGGCGTGCAACGGCCTTTAGTTGAAAGCTGCTTGGAGGATAATCAAACTAGAGTTATAACTTTAATTAGAGCTGATGCTCGAATGTGCGCCGATGTGCGTGATTATTTGAAACTTGTTTTGTTTGTCTAGTGCAGGTCCTTTCGATGTTTCACGCCCCCTGTATTATGCGCATGTAGTTCAATTCCTACGGACACTTTTAAAGTTTTGGCAAAATGCCATCTTTTTCACGCGGCGCCTGTTTACAAGGGCTACGCGTATATTGGAATGCGCCTGCATACCTGCTTTTAGTTTGGGTCGATTATTGCCTGGCAGCGCACGGTGTAACTAACCGGCGCGGTTGTTCGTTGTTCGAGGATGCTCTTGGCGACGAAAAAATCAATAAGTTTTCCAACTACAGGTATTGACTCCATGTTCAAAAAGTTTGCTGTTGCTGCCCCTCTGGCTATTCTGGCCCTGTCTTCCTCGGTAACAGCCTTTGCTGCCGGAGAAGCCAGCCATACCGTCAACATCAAGGCGACCATCCCGACCACCGTTTTCCACGCCCAACCGCGTGACCCGAACTGGGGTCGTGACGAAACCATGACCTATAACCTGGTCAGCGGCGAGCTGGCGCCCCTGAGCGCGATCTACGACATCAAGAACACCAACGGTTCGGTACACGCCTACATCGAAGGCGGCCCGGCTGTACTGTTCAATGGTGACGCTGCGCAGAACATCGCGCTCACCACCAGCCTCAACGGCGTCACCCTGACCGGCACGCCTCAGGAAGTGGTCAACGAAGCCGACTCCACCCCAGGCGTGGGCGCCGAAATGCGCATCGTCGCGGCCAAGCCTACCGCCACTCAACGCGGCTCCTACACCGCAGTGATGCCGGTGGTATTCGACGCCGTATTGCCGACGCTTTGATGCCAATGCATGCCCGTTGACCACGGGCATTTGCTTGCAGGTCGGCTGATTTCGTTCTCTGTCCGCCGACCTGATTTTTTCTCTCTTGGCATTCAGGGTATCCGTTCATGTTTCCGATGACGCCTATCGCGGCTGCGCTTGTGCTGCTGATGTGTACGAGTGCGTTGGCGGCACCTGCTGCTTCCGGCGCTGCAACCCCCGGCAGTTTGATCGCCCAGGCCCAAGGCCTGCCCGCGGGGTTCAGCGATCACTTTTTCGACGTGCCGCTGGCGGTGCGCGTGGATCTCGATCGGCAACTGCTGGGCGAGGCGCTGATCGTCTTGTCGCGGGATGACCGTGTGACCCTGCTCGAATTTACCGATACCGGCGACAGCAAAGTCCCGGCCGCCACCCGTGATACCTGGCAGGCGCTGCTGGAGAACGGCGTGGCATTGGGCGCCTGCACCCAGACCTGCCCGGAGAAGATGATCTCGGCGTTCTACAACCTGGAAAACTCCCAGCTCGCGATCCTCACCCAGGACGTCGAACGCAGTGATGACACCCCGCGCTTCTACGACCAGCCGCAAGGCGGCAGCCTCGGGTTGATCATCAACAACCAGCTCAACCTCAACGGCAGCCAGGAAGACAGCCTGGGCGGACGCTACGGCTTGCAAGCCAGTTCAAGCCTCGGCAACTGGAGCCAGGTGCTCAACCTGCAACTGGCGCGGCAAAGTGGCGATGAGGAACAAGTACGCCATGCGATCCATGAGCTGTATACCCAGCGTGAACTGGAAGGGCAGTTTTTCCGCCTCGGCCACTTCACCCCCAATTCCGATGGCCTGACCCGTCAACTGCGCAGCTTCGGTGCCAGCCCCGATACGGCGGTGGGCCTGATGTATGGCAGTTCCGACAGCCTGGCCATCAACAACTCCAAACCCAGCGTGTATCCGATCTACGTAACCGCCAACCGCCAGGCAGCGGTTGAGATCTACCGCAACGGCTTGTTGATCAACACCCAGGCCGTGGCGGCCGGGCTGCAAACCCTGGATACCCGGCCACTGCCCGGCGGCATCTATGAGGTTGAAGTGCGCCTGGTGGAGGACGGCCTGACGACCAGCACCACCCAGGAACTGGTGTACAAACCCAGCAACTGGCGCAACGCCGAAGACCGCTGGCGCTACAACGTATTTGCCGGACGCGAGACCAAGCTCCTCAGCAACTGGGATGAGCAGGCCTCGGGCGCGGTGACGGCCGGAGCGTCGCTCAATTACCTGGTGCACCCGCGCGTGATCCTCGGCCTGTCGGCCCGCCAGGTGCGCGAGCAGCTGCAATACGGCGGGTCGATGGACTGGACGGTGGCCAACAACACCAGCGTCTATGCCAACCTGTACCAGACCCAGGAACATGGCACCGGCCTGGACCTGCAAGGGCTCTACACCCTGGGCTCGACCAACCTGGTGTTCAGCCATAACCGCAGCTGGCTGGACACCCGTGACACGTACGAAACCCTACCGGATGGTACGCGCCTGCGCCGCAATACCTTCGTGGGCGAGGCCAGCAACACCGCGTTGTCGGTCAACCACCGGCTCGACGCGAAAAACACCCTGAACATGCGCCTGTCCCACAGTGAGGGCAATATCGAGGGGGCCGGGCTGGACCTGGGCTGGAGTCGCCACGACAACCTGTTCGGCAGCGACGCCAACTGGCGATTCTCGGTGTTCGACCGGCCCGGCAGCGCCGGCACCAACGACGCGCGCAATCGTGGCGTGGATGTGAGCGTGAGTGTCAACCTGGGCACTGAAGGCCGGCAGATTTCCGGCAGCATCGGCACCCGCACGGCCCGAGACGGCGGGCGCGACAACAATGCCTCGGTGACGGTGCGCCAGGACCTCACCGACCACATGCTGCAAAGCGTCTCCGCGACCGCCATCACCGATACCTACGGCGTTGGCCTGTCGGGCATGGCCAGCTTCAATACCAGCGCGGTCAGCGGTGACGGCTTTGTGCAGCGCAGCTCCTTCAACGGTGACCTCAGTGGTGGCTTGAACCTCAACAGCACCTTCGTTGCCGGTGCCGGCAAGATGTTGCTGAGCAGCCAGTACCAGGGTAACGGTGCGGGGATGATCATCGACGTTGAAACCGACCTTGACGCAATCGAACTGCGCGCCGACGACCTCGGTGGTGGCGGTGCGATCCTGCGGCCGGGGCGCAACTACGTGCCGGTCTCGGCCTACAAGAGCAGCAGCGTGAGTTTCGACTTTGAAGGCAACCACCCGCCGGCGGCCAATATTCAACCAACCCGCGCCAGCTATCACCTGAACAAGGGCGGTGTGGACTATCGAAAGATTACCGTGATGAAAACCGTCACTGTGCTTGGCCGGTTGCTGGACGAACGCGGTACACCGCTCAAGGGGCATCACGTGATCAATCACGCCAGCCGTGGGGTCAGCGAGGTGGACGGATTTTTCTCGATGGAAATGAGTTCCAGCGCGCCCACCTTGCAAGTGCGCTACCAAAACCAGCTGCTTTGCCAGTTTCGTTTGGACCCAAGCAATGCGCCGAACGAAAACGACGTGTTGATGATTGGTGACTTGCGCTGCACGCCGGACACCTTGGCCGAAGCGACCTATCACGCCGAAACCGCCGGTTGACGGCGGTTGAAACTGGAGTTCATGACCTTGATTACCGCAACCAAAAAACGCCTGGGCCTGTGTGCGTTAGCGCTGGCTCTAGGCGCTTACAGCCTGCCGGCGCTGGCTATTGTCGAGCAGATCACGGCGGTGTTTCGCCCCGATCCGGCCAACCCGACGAACAACAAATTCGTCAACACCACGCCGCAAAGTGGCTTATGTCCCTGGCACGTTCCAGCCAAGTGCGAGGCGGTCAATACCTTCAGTATTCGTAACACTGCGTTCCGGGCCTATTCCAATGGGCCAATACCGGCGTTCCCCGAGGATCCACGCCAGAGTGCTTATTTCAAGGTGCCGTCGGCCTTTCGCGACCTGCAAGTGAAACACGCCGTTACCGGTCGCACGGAGACGGTGCAGATGCGTATTGCCGGTATCGGTGGCCGGTGGAATGTTTCCTACCCTCCGGGCGTGTCCGGCTGGGCGACGCCAGGTGTGGGTTGGAGCACTTATTGGCGAGGGGCGCCCGCACCGTGTATGCCGATCAATTACATTGCGGCAGGAGCCGCGTTCGCGTTGTTTTTCTGGATCGTCCCGGAGAACGCCGGCGCCTGCAGCGTCACCAACGGTGTGGAGATTCCGCGGTTGAGCTACAGCTCGCTTGAGTACGGTTATGAACTCAAGACGCCAAACCCGTTGGGCATGGACGCCGGTACCTATGAAGGCTCCCTCACCTACACCATGGGGCCGGGCGGTGATATGGATTTCGGCAACGCCATGATCCCCGACGAAACGGCCCTGACCTTCAATTTCATCCTGTCGGTGGAACACGTGCTCAAGGTCGACCTGCCGGCCGGCGCCAATCGCGTCGAGCTGCTCCCCGAGGGCGGCTGGCAAGCCTGGCTCAACCAGGGGCGGCGCCCGTCGCGATTGTGGCGCGACCAGACCTTTGCGATTTCCGCCAGCTCACGTTTCAAGATGACCCTTGAGTGTGGCCTGGTCATCGGCAACACCTGCGGCCTGCGCAACAGCGACGGTGACGAAGTGCCGCTGCAAGTGGCCGTGAGCCTGCCCTATGGCTTGCGTGACCAGCACGACCAAGGCGTCAACAAGCTGCCCCTGCGCCTCGACGGCGTGGGCACCGAACTGTTCCAGCCAACGCAATACGTGAACAACCGCGAGGGCAAGTTGCATTTCGAAGTGGCCAGGGATGACGTCGCCGACATGCTCAAAAAGCCCGGCAGTACCTATTCCGGCGTGGCCACGGTGATCTGGGATTCGGAAGTCTAGCGGGCATTACCCGCATATCGGCTCCCGCAGCGGGCGGTGAGCCGCGTTCAATCAATGAGGCGTAAGCAAACATGAAACATGCAGTGTTAGGGGCTGGGCTGTTGCTCATGTCGTGGGCGGCGCAGGCCGGGCCGGCGATCAATGTCGGCGTGGTGTACGACTACCTGGAAGGCGACCGCAGTTCTTATCTCAAGCGAGTGTTCAATGGGGGCACCAGCACCGCCTTTATCAAGGTCAATGTGCTGGAGATCGTCTACAGCGCCGACGGCACGTCCAGGGAAGTCCCGGTCGCCTCCCTGACCGACGACAAGGGTGGCGCCACCAGCCGCGACGGTCTGATGGCCAGCCCGGCGCGGCTGAT
>NZ_CVTO01000112.1:65160-151124 GCF_900004715.1 Pseudomonas sp. 24 E 13 | reverse complement strand
TATCAAGGATTACGCCTCGACCTGGCTCGACGACCTGTGCCGCAGTGGCAAGCTGGTGTGGACGCGCCTGGAAGCCTTGCTCGCGCCCGGCGTCGAAACCGATGCCGCCGTGCACACCGCCGCCGAAACCAGCCTGGCCCAGGTCAAACGCAAGTTGATGTTCGGTGAGATCCTCGGCCAGGCCTTCAGCGGTATGTCGCTGGGCTCGATTCTATTGCTCGCGGCCCTGGGCCTGGCGATCACCTTCGGCCTGCTTGGCGTGATCAATATGGCCCACGGCGAGATGCTGATGCTCGGCGCCTATTCCACCTACGTGGTGCAGTTGCTGATGCAGCGCTACGTGCCCCAGGCCATTGAGTTCTACCCGCTGATCGCACTGCCGGTGGCGTTCTTCGTCACTGCCGCCATCGGCATGGCGCTGGAGCGCACGGTGATTCGTCACCTGTATGGCCGGCCATTGGAAACCCTGCTCGCGACCTGGGGTATCAGCCTGATGCTGATTCAGTTGGTGCGCCTGGTGTTCGGTGCGCAGAACGTTGAAGTGTCCAACCCACAATGGTTGTCCGGCGGCATTCAAGTGCTGCCCAACCTGGTGCTGCCGTACAACCGTCTCGTGATCATTGCATTCGCCCTGTTCGTGGTGGTGTTGACCTGGCTGCTGCTGAACAAGACGCGCCTGGGCCTCAACGTGCGTGCCGTCACCCAGAACCGCAACATGGCGGCCTGCTGCGGCGTGCCAACCGGACGGGTGGACATGCTTGCCTTCGGCCTCGGCTCCGGCATCGCGGGGCTGGGCGGCGTGGCGCTGAGCCAGGTCGGCAACGTCGGCCCGGACCTGGGCCAGAGCTACATCATCGACTCATTCCTGGTGGTGGTGTTGGGCGGTGTCGGCCAGTTGGCCGGCAGTGTGACGGCGGCCTTTGGCCTGGGGATCGCCAACAAGATCCTGGAACCGCAGATCGGCGCGGTGCTCGGCAAGATTTTGATCCTTGCGCTGATCATTCTGTTTATCCAGAAACGCCCGCAGGGACTCTTCGCACTGAAAGGACGGGTGATCGACTGATGAATCAGCCATTGATGCTAACGGCCACGCAAAAGGCCGGCCCCAAGGTGACGATTGCAGTGGGCGCGGTGATCCTGTTGCTGCTGCTGGCTCTGCCCTTGGGTTCGCTGCTGTCGCCGGAAAACCCGCTGCATGTGTCGGCCTATACCTTGACGCTGGTCGGCAAGATTCTCTGCTATGCCATCGTCGCACTGGCACTGGACCTGGTGTGGGGTTACGCCGGCATGTTGTCCCTCGGCCACGGCCTGTTCTTCGCCCTCGGTGGTTATGCCATGGGCATGTACCTGATGCGCCAGGCATCGGGCGATGAGTTGCCGGCGTTCATGACGTTTCTGTCGTGGACCGAATTGCCCTGGTACTGGGTGGGCACCCAACACTTCTGGTGGGCGCTGTGCCTGGTGGTCCTGGCGCCGGGCTTGCTGGCCCTGGTGTTCGGCTTTTTCGCTTTCCGCTCGCGGATCAAGGGCGTGTATTTCTCGATCATGACCCAGGCCCTGACCTTTGCCGGGATGCTGTTGTTCTTTCGCAATGAAACCGGGTTTGGCGGCAACAACGGCTTTACCAATTTCCGCAGCATCCTCGGCTTTGGCATCACTGAACCTGGCACGCGGGCGGTGCTGTTCGTGGCCACGGTACTGCTGCTGGTGGCCAGCCTGTACATCGGCTTGCGCCTGGCGCGCAGCAAATTCGGCCGCGTGCTCACCGCACTGCGGGACGCGGAAAACCGCCTGATGTTCTGCGGCTATGACCCGCGTGGCTTCAAGCTGTTCGTGTGGGTGCTGAGCGCGGTGCTGTGCGGTTTGGCGGGCGCGCTGTATGTGCCGCAGGTGGGCATCATCAACCCCGGCGAAATGTCGCCGACCAATTCCATCGAAGCCGCCGTGTGGGTAGCGCTGGGCGGGCGTGGCACGCTGATCGGCCCACTGCTCGGCGCCGGGGTGGTGAACGGCATGAAGAGCTGGTTCACCGTGGCGTTCCCTGAGTACTGGCTGTTCTTCCTCGGGGCGCTGTTCATCATCGTCACGCTGTACCTGCCCAAGGGCGTTATCGGCCTGTTGAAGAAATGAGGAACGTCATGCTTGAACCTATTTTCGACGCAGGCAGCGGCCGCGATGCGATCGGTATCGGCCAGGCGGCCGGCAAGGGCCTGAATACGCGCCACGGCACCATCCTGACCCTGGAAGATATCAGCGTCAGCTTCGACGGCTTCAAGGCGCTCAACGACCTCAACCTCTACATCGGCGTCGGTGAACTGCGCTGCATCATCGGCCCCAACGGCGCGGGCAAGACCACGCTGATGGACGTGATCACCGGCAAGACCCGGCCCAGCCACGGCAACGCCTGGTTCGGCGAAACCCTGGACTTGACCGGCATGAGCGAGGTGCAGATCGCCCAGGCCGGCATCGGTCGCAAGTTCCAGAAGCCGACCGTGTTCGAGGCGTTGAGCGTGTTCGAAAACCTGGAGCTGGCGCAGAAGACCGACAAGTCGGTGTGGGCCAGCCTGCGCGCACGCCTGAGTGGCGAGCAGAAAGACCGCATCGATGAAGTGCTCGACACTATCCGCCTCACCGCCTCGGTGCATCGGCCCGCCGGTTTGCTGTCCCACGGCCAGAAGCAGTTCCTCGAAATCGGCATGCTGCTGATGCAGGATCCGCAACTGTTGCTGCTGGATGAACCGGTGGCGGGCATGACCGACGCCGAAACCGAATTCACCGCCGAACTGTTCAAGCGCCTGGCCGGCAAGCATTCGTTGATGGTGGTGGAGCACGACATGGGCTTTGTCGGCTCGATTGCCGACCACGTCACCGTGCTGCACCAGGGCAGCGTATTGGCCGAAGGGTCGCTGGAACAGGTGCAGGAAAATGAGCGGGTGATCGAGGTTTACCTCGGTCGCTAAGGTGGTTTTCCTGTAGGAGCGAGCTTGCTCGCGAAGATCGTCAACGATAGCGCGGGCATTCTGAATGCACGCGGTGCCCTCAGGTTTTTCGCGAGCAAGCTCGCTCCTACAGGGGATTGAGGAGGTTTTTGGAATGCTGCAAGTCAACAAGCTGCACCAATACTACGGCGGTAGCCACATCCTGCGCGGGCTGTCCTTCGATGTGAAGATCGGCGAAGTCACCTGCCTGCTCGGGCGCAACGGCGTGGGCAAGACCACCCTGCTCAAGTGCCTGATGGGCCTGCTGCCTGCCAAGGAAGGCGCAGTGAACTGGGAAGGCAAACCTATCACCGGTTTCAAGCCGCATCAGCGTGTGCATGCCGGGATCGCTTATGTGCCGCAAGGACGCGAGATTTTCGCGCGCCTGACCGTGGAAGAAAACCTGCTGATGGGCCTTTCGCGCTTCCCAGGCGCGCAAGCCAGGGAAGTGCCTGCGTTCATCTACGAACTGTTTCCGGTACTGCTGCAAATGAAGCATCGACGCGGCGGCGACTTGTCCGGTGGTCAGCAGCAGCAGTTGGCGATCGGCCGCGCCCTGGCCAGCCGTCCGCGCCTGTTGATCCTCGACGAACCCACCGAAGGTATCCAGCCATCAGTGATCAAGGAAATCGGCGCCGTCATCAAGCAACTCGCCGCCCGTGGTGATATGGCGATCCTGCTGGTGGAGCAGTTCTATGATTTTGCCGCCGAACTGGCCGACCAGTACCTGGTGATGTCACGCGGCGAAATCGTGCAGCAGGGCCGTGGTGAAAATATGGAAAGCGAGGGTGTACGCGGTCTCGTAACCATCTAATCTCTAGCCTCCTGACGATAAGCACTCAGCCATGAACCTGCCCGTTTCCCCTGCCCTGTTCACCCCCAGCTGGCACGCCGAGCTGGAACTGGGCTATGCGCGTTTCGGCGACACCACGCGCCCGGTCATGCGCCGTCACCTTGGCCCGCTGCGGGTGCAAAAGCACCTGTATGCCGAAGGTCCCGAGGTATGCCAGCACATCATCGTGCACCCGCCCGGCGGGATTGCCGGTGGCGATCGCCTGGACATCAGCGCCCACGTCGGCACCGATGCCTGGGCGCAGTTGACCAGCCCCGGCGCAGCCAAGTGGTACCGCGCCGGCGGCCCGGCATTTCAGCACGTCGAGTTGACCGTCGAGGCCGGCGCGACGCTGGAATGGCTGCCCCAGGAAACCATCGTGTTCAGCGCGGCCCAGGCCGAGCTC
Source organism: Pseudomonas sp. 24 E 13 (assembly GCF_900004715.1). Lineage (NCBI taxonomy): Bacteria > Pseudomonadati > Pseudomonadota > Gammaproteobacteria > Pseudomonadales > Pseudomonadaceae > Pseudomonas > Pseudomonas sp. 24 E 13. Next base: position 146,908 of record NZ_CVTO01000112.1, on the reverse strand, counting down.
ACCACGCGCATCGACCTGCAAGGCGATGCGCGGCTGTTCTACTGGGATGTGGTCGCCCTCGGACGCCCCGCCAGCGGCGAGCGCTTCGACCTCGGGCACTTTCAATCGCACCTGGATATCCGCCGCGACGGCCAGTTGCTCTGGCATGAGCGCCAGCGCATTGTGGGCGCCGATGGCTTGCTGGATTCGCCCATCGGGTTGGACGGGCAACCGGTGTTCGCCACGTTGCTGGTGACCGGTGAGATCGATCCCCAATTGCTCGAATACTGCCGCTCACTGCCACACGCGGTGCGCGGCGACTTGACCCAATTGCCCGGGTTGCTGGTGGCGCGTTGTTTGGCCAGTGAAGCGCTGCTGGCGCGGGGGTGGTTGATTGATTTATGGCGGTTGTTACGCCCGGCGCTGCTGGGCCGCGAAGCAGTCGCACCACGAATCTGGAGCACATGAAGATGCGCCCTTTTGTAGGAGCGAGCTTGCTCGCGAAGATCGTTAACGATAACGCGGGCATCCTGAAGGCACGCGGCGTCCTCAGGTTTTTCGCGAGCAAGCTCGCTCCTACAGGAGTTAGCGCTCGCCTTTTTAATTGCCTGACTACGGACTGAACCATGGACCTGACCCCACGGGAAAAAGACAAGCTGCTGATCTTCACCGCAGGCCTGGTCGCCGAACGGCGACTGGCGCGCGGTGTGAAGCTCAACTACCCGGAAACCATCGCCTATATCTCCGCCGCCCTGATGGAAGGCGCCCGCGATGGCCGCACCGTGGCCGACCTGATGCACTACGGCACCACCCTGCTCAGCCGCGAACAGGTGATGGAAGGCATCCCGGAAATGATCCCGGATATCCAGGTGGAGGCCACCTTCCCGGACGGCACCAAGCTGGTCACCGTTCATCAACCCATTGCGTAAGGTGCAGCGATGATTCGTGATGCAACCGAACACGACCTGCCGGCGATCCGCGCCATCTACAACGACGCGGTGCTCAACACCACGGCAATCTGGAACGAGCAACCGGTGGACCTGGCCAACCGCCAGGCCTGGTTCAGCGCACGCCAGGCGCAGCAGTACCCGATCCTGGTGGTGGTGGAAAACGATGAAGTCACCGGCTACGCCTCGTTCGGCGACTGGCGTCCCTTCGAGGGCTTTCGCTACAGCGTCGAACACTCGGTGTACGTGCGCAATGACCAGCGCGGCAAAGGCCTCGGCCCGCAGCTGATGCTGGCCCTGATCGAGCGCGCCCGCAGCTGCGGCAAGCACGTCATGGTCGCGGCCATTGAAAGCGGCAACCAGGCCTCGATCCGCCTGCATGAACGCCTGGGTTTCATCACCACCGGGCAGATGCCCCAAGTGGGTATCAAGTTCGGCCGCTGGCTGGACCTGACCTTTATGCAACTGACGCTGAATCCGGGCGCCAAACCGCCCAAGGAGTGAGATCGATGAGCGCTGCACACCTGCGTCGCGTCAATGCGGAAAGTTTTGCCCATTACCGCCTGGGCTTGATCGAGCTGTTGCTGGACGCGGTACAGCATGGCGCATCCGTGGGCTTTATGGCCGACTTCGATGAGACCCAGGCCCGCGAGTACCTGAACGGCGTGCAAGCCGGTATCGAAGACGCCAGCCTGCTGCTGTGGGTAGTGGTGCGCGAAGAACAAGTGGTCGCCAGCGTGCAATTGGCGCTGTGCCAGAAAGCCAACGGCCTGAACCGCGCCGAGGTGCAAAAGTTGCTGGTGCACAGCAGTGCCCGCCGCCATGGCCTGGGCCAGCAATTGATGAACACCCTGGAGCTCGCCGCCCGCCAGCACAAGCGCGGCCTGCTGTACCTGGACACCGAGGCCGGCTCCGGTGCCGAGGCCTTCTACCGGTCCCTGCACTACACCAAAGTCGGTGAGCTGCCCGACTACTGCCAAAGCCCGGACGGGCGCTACAGCCCGACCGCCATCTACTTCAAGACCCTGGGGCAACCTGCATGATTCCTGGTGAATATCAGATCCAGCCTGGCGAGATCGAACTGAATGTCGGGCGCCGCACCGTCACCTTGAGCGTGGCCAACAGCGGCGACCGGCCGATCCAGGTGGGTTCGCATTACCATTTTTTCGAGACCAATGACGCGTTGGCGTTTGACCGCACTGCAAGCCGCGGCATGCGCCTGAATATTCCGGCGGGTACGGCGGTGCGGTTCGAGCCGGGGCAGAGTCGCGAGGTCGAGCTGGTGGATTTGAGCGGCGGGCGACGGGTATTCGGGTTTGCCGGGCGGATCATGGGCGACCTTTAGGGCCTCATCGGGGGCAAGCCCCCTCCCACCTTTGAAGGTATTCACAGCTCCAAATGTGGGAGGGGGCTTGCCCCCGATAGCGGTTTCACATTCAACACATATTCTTCAGGGCACACACATGAAAATCACCCGCCAAGCCTACGCCGACATGTACGGCCCCACCGTCGGTGACAAGGTGCGTCTGGCCGACACCGAGCTGTTCGTCGAAGTGGAACGGGACTTCACCGTCTACGGCGAAGAGGTCAAATTCGGCGGCGGCAAGGTCATCCGCGACGGCCAGGGCCAGAGCCAGTTGCTCGCCCATGAGGTGGTGGACACCCTGATTACCAACGCGCTGATTATCGACCACTGGGGCATCGTCAAGGCTGATGTCGGCCTCAAGAACGGGCGTATCCATGCGATCGGCAAAGCCGGCAACCCGGATATCCAGCCCGGCGTGACCATGGCCATCGGCGCCAGCACCGAAGTGATCGCGGGCGAAGGCATGATCCTCACCGCCGGCGGCATCGACTCCCACGTGCATTTCATCTGCCCGCAGCAGATCGAGGAAGCGCTCACCAGCGGCGTCACCACCATGATCGGCGGCGGTACCGGGCCGGCCACCGGCACCAATGCCACCACCTGTACCTCGGGCCCGTGGCACCTGGCGCGCATGCTGCAAGCCAGCGATTCGTTCCCGATGAACATCGGTTTTACCGGCAAGGGCAACGCCAGTCTGCCTGAGCCGCTGATCGAACAGGTCAAGGCCGGGGCCATTGGTTTGAAGCTGCATGAAGACTGGGGCACCACGCCCGCGAGTATCGACAACTGCCTGAGCGTGGCCGATGAATACGACGTGCAGGTGGCGATCCACAGCGACACACTGAACGAGTCCGGCTTCGTTGAAACCACATTGGCCGCACTCAAGGGCCGCACCATTCACACCTACCACACCGAAGGCGCCGGTGGCGGCCATGCGCCGGACATCATCAAGGCCTGCGGCTTTGCGAACGTACTGCCCAGCTCCACCAATCCGACCCGGCCGTTCACGCGCAATACCATCGACGAACACCTGGACATGCTGATGGTCTGCCATCACCTCGATCCGAGCATCGCCGAGGACGTGGCCTTCGCCGAAAGCCGTATCCGCCGCGAGACCATCGCCGCCGAAGACATCCTGCATGATCTGGGCGCGTTCTCGATGATCAGTTCCGACAGCCAGGCCATGGGCCGTGTCGGTGAGGTCATCACGCGCACCTGGCAGACCGCCGACAAGATGAAAAAACAGCGCGGCGCCCTGCCCGGCGACGGCCCCGGCAACGACAACTTCCGCGCCAAGCGCTACATCGCCAAATACACCATCAACCCGGCGATCACCCACGGTATCAGCCATATCGTCGGGTCCATCGAAGTGGGCAAATGGGCGGACCTGGTGCTCTGGCGCCCGGCGTTCTTCGGCATCAAGCCGACCCTGATCCTCAAGGGTGGCGCGATTGCCTCAAGCCTGATGGGCGACGCCAACGCCTCGATACCTACGCCGCAACCGGTACACTACCGGCCCATGTTCGCCAGCTTCGGCAGCTCGCTGCACGCCACCAGCCTGACCTTTATCAGCCAGGCGGCACAGGACGCCGGAGTGCCCGAGGCCCTGGGACTGAAGAAGCAGATCGCCGTGGTCAAGGGCTGTCGCAACGTGCAGAAAACCGACCTGATCCACAACGACTACTTGCCCCACATCGACGTTGACCCACAGACCTACCAGGTCAAGGCCGACGGCGTGTTGCTGTGGTGCGAGCCCGCTGAGGTATTGCCCATGGCGCAGCGTTACTTCCTGTTTTAAAGGCTTTTGATCCACAGCAGGCCGGTGCCCGCCAGGTGGCGGGCGCAGGCAGGACCTCCTGGCCGCTACAGGTCAGTCGCTTCCTCCTCGGACGATTCACCGTCCAAGGGATGCTCCGCCAATTCCTGGCGACTCAAGGTCTCGATCAACGCCGCTTCCTTGACCGCCAGCCTGGCCTGCTCATCGTCGGCCTTTTGCTTGTACATGCCTTCGGTGAGGTCGCCCGCGTTGAAGCGGTCGGTCAGCGTGACCAACGCCTCCTGATGCGGCTGGCTCTGTGCTTCGAACTGCGGCCGATATTTATGGGCCAGATAGTCCTGCCAGAAATCCTCGGACACCAGCGACTGAAATTCCTGCGCCGAGTTATTCAGCGCCACGACTTTTTCATAGGCCGCATCGAGCATTGGCGCAGTGACCCCCACCATGCCGGTGAACCTGACATGGTCGGGTTGCCCGGGCAATTGCAGACGGTCCTTGAGGCCATGACGATAAGCCAGGCGGATTTCCACTTCCTCATTCAGTCGGCTTCTGTGGGGTTGTTTTTCGGCCAGGGACACCGCCGGGTCGTTAACGATGGCTTCACTGCGCTGGATATCCGCCGAAGCGATTTTATCGATCTCATGCAGACGGAACAGGCCTCTGGACAACTGCGACAAGGCGCGCCCCGGCGCCTCACCGAGCGCCTGTGCGCGAGCCCGGTAGACCAGCACTCGCACTTCCAGGTTGCTGAAAGTAAACGCCGCACGGTCACAACACCTCGGCTCCCCCGCGCGGTCAAACAGTTCCTGGCGCAACTGCGCCGATTGCGGGGTGTTTTCGCTGATCGCGTCCAGCATTTCCCAGACCCGACGCTGCTGCTCCCCCCGGTCAGCTCCAGCCAGATCGAGGCGCTCGAGCACACTGTTGAACAAACCATCGGCACCCGGCTGGTCGCGCAATGCAAACCACTGGGTTCGTCTGGCGGCGATTTGCTCGGTGGACAGGTTGGAGGTCCAGCGCAGGAACGGCGTTTCTTGCGCGGCCGTGATCACCCGGCCACCGCGAACCTGCCTGGCGGAATCCACCAACAGATTGATTTCCCCCGCCCCGGATGGCCCTGCCTGCCGCAGCCGGGCAGCATAATCCAGCACCCGCTGCTGGGTCTCTGCGGATAACGGGTTGTTGTTCACGCGGGTCACGCGGTTGATCCGGGTCATCTGCTCCAACTGCTCCGCCGGGGGGGCAATCACGGCGGCGGGAATGCTTGTGATCTGGTTGTCTTGCAGGTCGATGGTGTCCAGGGCCGGTTGTTCCGCCAAGCCGACCGGCCAGGTATCGATCTGGGTTCTGGCCAGGCTGAGGGTACGCAGATCGGTGATACGGCTGAAGTCCGGGCTGATACTCAGTGGGTTGTCATGCATCAGCAGCGCGCGCAGGGTCGTGCGTTCAGACAGGATACGCGCCGTTTGCGCAGTCAGACGGATCTGGTTTTTTTGCAGCATCAAGCGCGTCAGGCCGTGCATGCCCCCCAGTGCCGGGGGCAACTCGCGCAGTTGGTTGTTCGACATGTCCAGCCAGCGCAGGTGGCGATAGCGCGCGAGGAACCCCTCGGGTGAAGCGCTCAAGTGCATGTTGTTCAATTTGAGTGAGCCGACATGGCTGAAGTCCACGTCCAGATCCGGCAGGCTGGGCAGGTTCAAGCCGCTCAAATCCAGCTCCAGGCCGATAGGCGTGCCGTCATTGGCCAACTTCGGCGCGCTCTCGCGTCGCCAGCATTCGAGGATACGTTGCTGCGCGGTGTACCTGTCGGTCATCGCGGCCGTGTTGGCCTGCCGTTCGCCCATCCGCACGTAGCGCTGACGCTCACCGCCCCCGGAAAAGACCCAGGCACTCAACTGGTTTTGCAGCACGTTGAACTCCTGCTCCAGCCTGGTCAGCTCCGCACCCGCGTCCGCGCCTGACCGCCAGAGGAACTCCCTGGCTTGCTGGCTGCTTTTACCTGGGTACACCCGCCGATATTTTTCGACATCGGGATTACCACTGTCGAATGCATCGGATAGGGCGCCCTTGATGAGGTCTGGGCGGGTCTCGCTCAAGCGCTGCCAATAGCTGTCGAGCTCGCGCCAATACTCGGCGGGGAATGCGTTATCGCGCAGCAAGGTCACCCCATTGATCCTGGCGATCTTGTCGAGTCGGTCGGGTGCCGGCCTGAGATGTTGCTCCGGTACCTCACGCAGTTGGTTTTGGCTCAGATCGACCCGTTCCAGGCCTTCCTGACTGCTGAGGCCGGCTGGCCACTGATCAATGCCGGTGTTGCGCAGGTTGAGTTTTTTCAACCCCCGCATGCCGCTGAAGTCCGGCACGCTGCCCAAGGGGTTATTGGCCAGCGAGAGGTCCTCAAGCTGGACCATCGCACTCAGTTTTGCGGCACTTTGACGGGTCAGCTGGAGCCGGTTGCCGCTGATCCGCCCACGGTTTACGCGGTTGAATCGAGAAGATTTTCCGCTCAGGTCCAACGAGGTGAGGTGACGCATGTCACCCACCGCCTCCGGCAACTCGGTCAGCCCGCAATCGTCGATCCTCAAGCCGCGCAATTGGCCGAAGCCAGCCAGGAACCTCTGGGCCGTGTCAGACCAGGCGAATCGGTGCAGCTCCAGCGTCTGGACATGGCTGAAATCCGCGTCCACCGCTGGCAGCTCCAGCGTGCCGGTGCCGAACAGGTGCAGCGATGCCTCGCTCTCCCGGCGCCAGCACCGCCTGATAGTGTTCGCGATGCTGACGGCAGGGTCCTGCGCACGCGCCACTTCGCTGCTCGTGGGCTGCTCGTTGACCTTGACCCACTCTTTGAGCGTCTCATCCAGGCGCTTGTATTGCGCTTTGAGCTGGTCCAGTTTGCCCCCGGCGTCATCGCCCAAACCCTGGATAAATCGCGCCACTTCTGCGTCATCGAACGAGGGGTAAAGCGCCTTCACGCGGTCCTGCATACGGCTGCTGGAAGAGCGCAGCGCCCCACTCACCCGCTGGAGGATGCCGCGACCACCCCCGAGCAGGCGCATGGCCGGATCGTAAGCCGGCTTGCGCACCGGGTGCTCCAGCAGCACCGTACGCAATGGCTCCCGCGGCAGTGGAGTGTGTTGAATCGCCGCCTTCAATTGCTGCGCATCGGTGAACCCCAGGCCCTGGCGCTCGGGACCAGACAAAGCATCCCAGGCGCCAGCGTAGAAATCCCGTGGAGCCGGTGCCTGGAACAGGCCGTTGTCCATCTGCACCAGCACCCTGGTGTGGGGCCAGTCCGGCGAGCCGATGGCGTCGAGCAGCGGACCGGCAGCCGAATACCGACGCAGCTCCACCCGCGTCCCCCGTGGCCATCCCGGCAAGGTTTCAAGGGTGCGCAGGGCCAGGCGCTGGCTGTCGATGTCCGCCAGTGTGTCCAGGTGCAGCCCTTCATAGGCTTTGGCCACACGGGTTTCCTGCTCGCACCACTGCGCCAGTTCGGCGCTTTCCGGCGGCAGCCGCCCCGTGTCGCGCAGTGCCTCCAGTGCCGGCGTATCGAGGTGCTTGAGCAACTGCGCCGCCACCGGTTCGGGCAAGTGCGGGTAGCTGTCACGGATGAGCCGCACATCGGGATCATCACTGGTGCTCAGGGCGTTGTAACGCTCCTCGAGCAGCGCGCCCTTGAAGGTCTCGACCACACCGGCAATGTCCTGGCGCAACAGACCGGCCCGGGTCTGCAGTGAGTCCTCGCCAGTGCCGGGAATGCCTTTGAGCGCCGGGTCAACGCCTTGCAGGGTGTTCAGCACCTCTTTAAGCAACTCGCCACGGGCGATGTGCTGCTCACTGAGCACCACCACGCGCTTGGCCGGCGATGGCCGGGCATCGTCTTCCCACAACAGCGTGCCGTGACTGTCAAGCACCCGCAGAGGCGGTTCCTGGGGCAGCAGGCCGCGCCGTCGCAGAATGTGCATTTGCAAGGCAATGTCGGCCTTGGCGTAGACCTCCGGATCGCTGCTGCGCATCTGCTCGATGAACGTCGTGAGTTGCTGGTGCAGCTTGAAACGCTCGATACTCTGGTTGAGCAACACGGGCACCGGCTGATGCTCGACGAAGGTCTCGCGCAACGCGTCTACGCTGATACCGCTGGCGTCCCGAGCGTGCTCCAGGCGCTCGGCACTGAGGGGCTCACGGGTGAGGCCCAGGCGCCGCATCAGGGTGGGGGTGTCCCAGGTCAACGGCTCTTCGACTTCATGGCTCCAGGCACCGGCATGGTTATGCTCCAGCAGGGGCGTATAGGCCTCGGGGCGGCTCGGGTGCTGGATGCGGTAGTCGCCGGTGCGGGCCTCCTGTTTAACCCGGTAATAGTCGCCTTCATGGGGCAGGATCGTCTCACCCTTGTGCAGGTAAAGCCCGAGGCGATCCGGCTTGGCATCGGCGCCCAGGTCCACAGGGATTTTGTACGCCCCCAGGTCCGGGTTCCACAGTTGCGACTGACCATCGGGCTGGGTGATGGGCCTGAGGTTATCGACCATGCTCGACACTTTCACTTGCGGCAGGACCTTGGAACCGGTGCCGATAAACGCCGCATTGAGCGCCACACTGGAAAAATGCGCCCACATCGATTTAACGTCACCCTGCTCGTAGGCTTCAATGCCCTCGAAGGCTTCGCTGGCCATTTGCGCGGCCCCCACCGCCAGCATGATCGGCCCCAAGCCCGGCACCACGAACGCCGCCAGGTTGTACACGCTGATGACCGCATCCAGATAGCTCGACAAGCGCTCAAGCCGCGCCTTGCGGTCTTCGTCGCCGGTGGGCACCGCCACCGCCCGCCCATCGGCCAGGATCTTGCGCACCTGGGCCTGGCGCAGTTGTTCCCAGAGATTGCCGCTGATCTCCATCTGCGCCAGCGGCAACCGCGCCGCCCTCGGCTTGATCGGGTAATCGGCGGCCGCGCCGTTGGAGGGTTTGTAGAGGGCGTCGAACTGCTTGAAAAACACCCCTTGCTCACGCTGTGGCACAAAACTGCTGAAAAACCGCCGATAGGACGCACTGTGCAAGCGCGTGCGCAGATCGACCATAAAGTCGGCGCTGGAGCCGTACTCCTTGACGGGCTGCTGGGGGTCGTTGGGGATATACACCACCAGACGCTCGACCCGCTCGCTGTCCAGGCGGTTCGGGCCAATCAGCACGGGGCCCACCAGCGTACAGCCGAACACCTGCAACGCCGCAAACGCCACCGGCTTGCCGTCGAGCGTGGCGCTGGCGGGATCGGCCACCACCTGCTGGAGCATGCGATAAGCCGTGTCGCTGATGCCCCAACCCGTGCGGCCATTGGTGAGGCTGCCGGTGTATTGGCGCCGAGCGATTTCGCTGCCCAGGGCCAATGACTGACGGTGATATTCCTCTAATTGCTTCTCCAGCGCGTCACGCTCGGCACCGTCCTCGGGCTGCACAATCGCCTTGAGGTGCTGCTGATACTGCTCACCCAGATCAAGGGTGCGGCAGAGCCTGGCAAACGCATGGGGCGCAAGGCTGACCGCCTGGGCGTTTACGGCGTGGAAGGTGGACAACACCTCGCCGTCATAGCCACTCCACGTGGTAATGAGCTGGCAGTCGTTGCACGGCAGCGGTTGTTCCTCGTCGGCCTCGAAATTGGCCAGGGCCGCCTCGAGCAGGGAAACACCCCGGTACTCGTAGCTCAGGGACCCATCGTTCTGCTGGTCGAAGACCAGAAAGCCATAAAAGTCATCGCGGCCTTTGAGCGCGTACTTGCGCACGAAGTACACCTGGCGCACATCCAGATCCAGGTTGAATTGCTGCTTGATCGCATCTTTGAGCGGCTGCTCGGCGAAATCCAGTACGTCCTTGATCGTGCCCAGGGTGTTCTCGACCCGGTTCAAGGCGTCGCGGTAACAAATATGGCTGGCCGCCAGCTCGCTTCTGGACTGCGCCGTGGCACTCAAGTACCAGCTGGGCAGCTCCATTTCGTGGTCAGCGAGTTCTTGCTGGCGCTGCGCAGCCGATTGGTTGAACCAGGCGGGCACGCGGCCTTTGAGGAAGTCGTAGTGAACGCCGCGCAGGTCGACGTTGAAGGTCCCTTCGGCACTGGAAGGGGGAGGCAGAGAATCCGGCATGGCGGGTCGTCCTTGGTTGAGAGCAAAGCCCCCAGCCTATCGAACGACCCGTGTTGAAAAGCCTACATAGTTAACCGGTTCAGAAGTGCTCGCGTGGGTTGAATGCGGCTTTTTCCGCCAACGCCTGCCACAGCGCCTTGACCTCTTCATCGCTGGTTTTAGGCATCACCGCCTTGAGCTGCACGAACAGATAACCGCGCTGCCCGGCCTTGTTCAACAGACCGTGGCCCTTGGCGCGCATGCGCTGGCCATTCTGGCTACCGGCGGGCACCTTGAGGTTGATCTTGCCGGTCAGGGTCGGCACCGCCACTTCAGCGCCCAGGGCCAATTCCCACGGCGCCAGCGGCAAGTTGATGATCAGGTTTTCGCCATCCACCTCGAACCGGGCATGGGCCGCGAACTTGATAATCAGGTACAGATCACCATTGGCCCCACCGCCAATGCCCGGCGCACCCTGCCCCTTGAGGCGGATACGCTCGCCGTCGGCCACGCCGGCGGGGATCTTCACATTCAGGCTCTTGACCGTGTTGCTGACGTGCCGGCCGGAGGCGTCGTATTGCGGCACCTGGAAGCTGATCTGCTTGGACTCGGTGGACAGGGTTTCCTCAAGGGAGATCGACAGCTGCATCTCCACATCCTGGCCCTTGCGCCCGGCAGGCCGACGCTGGCCGCCGCCAAACGCGTCGCCTCGCGAGCCGAAGATCGAGCTGAAGAAATCCGAGAAATCTTCAGTGCCGGCGCCACCGCCAAAGCCGCCACGGCTCTGCCAACCGGGCGGGCCCTGGAACGGCTGGCCATGCTGGCCATATTTGCGCAGCTCGTCGTACTCGGCGCGCTTGTCGGCGCTCTTGAGCGCTTCATAGGCTTCGGACGCGTCCTTGAACTTGGCTTCGGCGTCCTTCTCCTTGCTCACGTCCGGGTGGTACTTGCGGGCGAGCTTGCGATAGGCGGCCTTGATTTCCTTGTCGTCGGCGCTTGGCTCGACCCCCAGAATCTTGTAGTAATCTTTGAAATCCATCGGCGGTTCACCATCCTTAAATCGAGATCGCACAGCCTGGCCACAAGGTGCGCTGGTTTGCACGTGTTGAGTCTTGCGGCCCGGGGTGCGTCGCAGTGTCATTCGGCACATGCCGTATGCACCAGATGTGGGGGCAAATGTCGCGCTTTCAAGCAGTATTTAACAGATGGTCGGCCTACGCATCCGGCGTCGACTGGCATACACTGCGCGGCCGTTTTGCAACCGGAACCCGATTAGACATGAAAAACGAATCTCCAGCCCGTGCCTGCGGCATCGACTTTGGCACGTCCAACTCCACCGTCGGCTGGATACGCCCCGGCGAGGAGACGCTCATCGCGCTGGAGGACGACAAAATCACCCTGCCGTCGGTGGTCTTCTTCAACTTTGAAGAACGTCGTCCGGTGTACGGTCGGTTGGCGTTGCACGAATACCTGGAGAACTACGAAGGCCGCCTGATGCGCTCGCTCAAGAGCCTGCTGGGTTCCAAGCTGATCAAGCACGACACCAGCGTGCTCGGCACCGCAATGCCGTTCACCGACCTGCTGGCACTGTTTATCGGCCAGCTCAAGAGCCGCGCCGAAGCCAATGCCGGTCGTGAGTTCGAAGAAGTGGTGCTGGGCCGCCCGGTGTTCTTCGTCGATGACGACCCGATGGCCGACCAGGAGGCGGAAAACACCCTGGTCGACGTGGCGCGCGCGATCGGTTTCAAGGACATCTCGTTCCAGTACGAACCGATTGCGGCGGCGTTCGACTACGAGTCGACCATCGAGAAAGAAGAGCTGGTGCTGATTGTCGACATCGGCGGCGGTACCTCCGACTTTTCGCTGGTGCGTCTGTCGCCGGATCGCCGCCACAACGACAACCGCCAGAGCGACATCCTCGCCACCGGCGGCGTGCACATCGGCGGCACCGACTTCGACAAACAGCTCTCGCTGGCCGGCATGATGCCGCTGTTCGGCTATGGCAGCCGCATGAAAAGCGGCGCCTACATGCCCACCAGCCACCACATGAACCTGGCCACCTGGCACACCATCAACTCGGTGTACTCGCAAAAATCCCAGCTGGCCCTGGGCAGCATGCGCTATGACATCGAAGACACCGGCGGCATCGACCGCCTGTTCAAATTGATCGAACAGCGCGCCGGGCACTGGCTGGCCATGGAAGTGGAAGAGACCAAGATCCAGCTGACCCAGGACGACAGCCGCCATGTGCCACTGGACCGTATCGAAGCGGGCCTGAGCGTGGACCTGAGCCGCGCGCTGTTCGAGTCATCCATCGACAACCTGCTCGAACGCGTGCGCGGCAGTGTCACGCAGTTGCTCAATGACGCCTCGGTGAGCGTGGCCCAGGTGGACACGGTGTTCTTTACCGGTGGCTCCAGCGGCATCCCGGCGCTGCGCCACAGCATTGCGGCGATGCTGCCGAATGCGCGGCACGTGGAAGGTAATATCTTTGGCAGTATTGGGAGTGGTTTGGCGATTGAGGCGAGTAAGCGCTACGGCAGCTGATTTCCAGCTCAAAACCGCGGCGCGCCTATCGGGGGCAAGCCCCCTCCCACAGTTTGATGTGTGAACACCTTCAAATGTGGGAGGGGGCTTGCCCCCGATAGCGTCAGCCCAGGCAACACAAGCCTTAAACCATCCCGCCGAGCTTCAACTCACTCTTGAGATACGCATAGTAAATCGGCCCCGCCACCACCCCCGGCAGGCCGAACGCTGCCTCAAACACCAGCATCGCCAATAGCAATTCCCACGACTTGGCACTGATCTGCCCGCCGACAATCCGCGCGTTGAGAAAGTACTCGACCTTGTGGATCACGATCAAATACCCCAGCGCCGCCACCGCCACCCAGATCGACAACGACAACGCGACTATGGTGATCAGTGTGTTGGACATCAGGTTGCCGATCACCGGCAGCAGGCCGAGCAGGAAGGTCAATACGATCAGGGTTTTGGTCAGCGGCAGGTGGATGCCGCACAGCGGCAGGACCACGGCGAGGAACACGGCGGTGAAGGCGGTATTGAGCGCGGCGATCTTGATCTGGGCGAAGACGATATTGCGAAACGCCTGGACCAGCAGGTGCAGGCGGTCGAACAACGCCGCAGCCAGGGGTTTGCGCTTGGTCAGGTCAGGCACGCGTTGCAGGGCGATGATCGCGCCCAGCACCATGCCGATCAGCAAGGTGACGAACATGTGCGCGGCGTCCTTGCCCACCAGTTGCAGTTCGCTCAGGTGCTTGCTCAGCCATTGGCCGATGGCCACGCGAAACTCGGCGGCGCTGGCGGGCAGGTAGGCGTCCAAAAACGGCGGCAACTGGCCGCGCGCGCGGTCTACCACACCCATGAATTTGTCGAGCGAAGCGCCGGGGTTTTCCGCTTCATGGAGCAGAAAGCTGATGGCGCCGGCGAAGATCAGCGCGAGTACGCTGACGATCAAGGTGCCGAGCAGGGCCACCGCCAGCCAGCGCGCACGCCGCCCTTCGATCAGTCGTTGCAGTTGGGGGGTGAGCATGTTGACCAGTTCATAGACCAACAGGCCGGCCAGCAGGCTGGGCAGCAATTTGAGCGGCAGCACCAGCAGCAGTCCGCCGAAAATGATGATGTAGCTGGCCAGCAACAACACATGACGCTGAGAAAACGTTGGCATACAGCCTCAAAACGAACGGCGTTAAAGGATGTTGTAGGAGCGAGCTTGCTCGCGAAAAACGAAAGGGCACCGCGTTTAGTCAGGGTGCCCGTGTGATCGTTCACGTTCTTCGCGAGCAAGCTCGCGCCTACAAAGGGACTGCGTGCGAGTGTCGCAGCCTTCTATGGCCTGGGGCTATTACTTCTTCAGGCAGGTGCTCATGAATGTTTTACGCGCATCGCCGGTCAACGCTTGGGTTTTCGCCGACGCATTGCAGTCTTTCATCTTTTGCTGCTGCGGGGTCAGGGTCTTGGCATCATTGGCCGCCGGGGCCGACAGGCAGGTCTTCATGAAAGCCTTGCGCTCATCGCCCTTGAGGGTCTTGGTGGTGGCCTCGGCGTTACAGGTGGTCATTTTGTTTTGCTGGGCAGTGGCGGCAAAACCCTGGGAACACAGCAGCAGGCCCATCATCAACAGCGGAATACGCAGCATCTTCATGGAGTTTTCTCCCTGTTACCGTACCGAAGGGCACGGCCTACAACGCAGTGTAGTCAAAACCTGTTACAACTTCACCGGCGGCGAATAGTCGTCCGACGGTATCGCTTCCACCTCTTCAACACATTGGGTTTGCTTTCGATGCAATACGCGTATCCCCTGCTGGCCATCCTTATCTGGGCCGGCAACACCGTGGTCAACAAACTGGCGGTGGGTTCGATTTTCCCGGCTGAAATCGGCTTTTATCGCTGGCTGTTCGCGGCGCTGCTGTTCACTCCGTTCATGTTCAAGCCGGTGATCGCCAACTGGCCGCTGATCCGCCCGAACCTGGGCAAGATTTTCATGCTCGGCGTGCTGGGCATGGCCGTGTATCAAAGCCTGGCCTATTACGCAGCCACGCTGACCAGTGCCACCAACATGGGCATCATCCTCTCGCTGATGCCGCTGATGGCCCTGACCGCCGCCATTATCAGCCTCGGCCAGCGCCTGACCTTCGGCGCGCTGACCGGCGCGGTGCTGTCGTTCGCGGGGGTTGTGGTGGTGGTGTCATCCGGCAGCCTGGGCGCGTTGCTGCAACACGGGATCAACCTCGGTGACGCCATGATGCTGGTCGCCACCCTGGCCTACGCGGTCTACAGCACCTTGCTGAAAAAATGGCAACTGCGCCTGCCGCCGTTGGTGCTGCTGTATCTGCAAGTGCTGGTAGCGGTGGCGGTGCTGTTTCCGCTGTTCCTGTTCTCCGCCAAGGCAGGCCTGGGCTGGGCGAATATCCCGTTGGTGCTGTATGCGTGCCTGCTCGCTTCGATGCTGGCGCCGCTGGCGTGGATGCACTCGGTCAAAACCCTGGGGCCAAGCCGTACCACGTTGTTTTTCAACCTGCTTCCACTGATTACCGCCTTGATTGCGGCGGTGGTGCTGAAGGAGGCGCTGGCGCTTTATCACCTGGTGGGAGGGTTACTGACCTTGGGTGGGGTGGTCCTGTCGGAGCGCTGGACCACGCCGGTCAGACCTCGTCGTGACACATCCTGTTAAATCCGATAAAACTTTTCGCCTCTCTCGCGACTCACAACTGGGAGCGATCACGCCGGCAGAGCGTGGCGTAAAACCGGATTAGCCCCAGGAGATTGAGATGACTGAAGCACACTTGACTGACGTTGCGACCCTGCGCAGCCGCGCCCGCCAGAACGTCGAAAACGGTGCCGTGACCGAAGGCTATGACGCCGACCGCGAAGAAATTATCCGCCTGCTCAACGCATCGCTGGCCACCGAACTGGTCTGCGTATTGCGCTACAAGCGTCACTACTTCATGGCCAGCGGCCTGAAAGCCAGCGTCGCCGCCGATGAGTTCCTGGAGCACGCCACCCAGGAAGCCGAACACGCCGACAAACTTGCCGAGCGCATCGTGCAGTTGGGCGGCGAGCCGGAATTCAACCCCGACCTGCTGTCGAAGAACTCCCACGCGCAATACGTGGCGGGCAACTCGCTGAAAGAAATGGTCTACGAAGACCTGGTGGCCGAGCGGATCGCGGTAGACAGCTACCGTGAAATCATTCAGTACATCGGTGATAAAGACCCGACCACCCGTCGCATCTTCGAAGACATCCTGGCCCAGGAAGAAGAACACGCCGACGACATGGCGGATATTCTAGAAGGCCTGTAATCAGCCGCACAGCACTACCCATGTGGGAGGGGGCTTGCTCCCGATAGCAGTGGTTCAGCCAACGATGTTCCGGCTGATAAACCGCTATCGGGGGCAAGCCCCCTCCCACATTTGGTTTCGGGTGCAGTCAGTTATTTCACAGTCTTGGGCGCCTTGCCTTCTCTCATCTGTTGCAGCAACGGTGCGCACGCATTCGGCTCGCCGCCGCTTGGGGCGACCAGGGCGAGCAATCCGGCCGCGGGGCCGGCGATCACACCCAGGGCGACCATGCCCGCGCCACGCAGTGCCAGGGGGATAGCTTTGACGCCGGCATTGGGCTTGATGAACGGCCCGTTCACATACAACGGTGAGCGCAGGGAAAACAGGCGGAAGCCCTTGGACTCCGGCGTGATGGTCAGGTCCAACTGCTCGGTCGCCATATTCGCCGTGCCATCGACGTAGATGATCGCGTTCTCGGTATCGAACACAAACAAGCGGGTCGTCGCCAGGCCGGTCTTGATGCCGAAGTCCGCCGCAGCGCAGTTGATCTTCACTTCCTTGTCGCCAAACAGGCGTCCCACCACGTAGTTGCCGACGTTGAGGCCGGCGATTTCCATCAGACTACGGCTGATCGCACCGTCGTTGATCAGCATCTTCAGGTCACCGTTGGAGGTGCCCAGCAGCGCTGCCACGGAGTTGCCTCGCCCGGCAATATCGGCGTCGCCGTTGAGTTCGCCGAAGCTGGTTTTCATCGGCTCAAAGCTTGGGAACAACTGCTTGAGCTTGAAGTTACGCGCCGTGAGTTTCGCCCGGCCTTCCATCGGCATGGCACGGCCGTTCAAGCGGATCTGCGCATCGAGCTTGCCGCCGGCCACGCCGAAGCGCAGGGGTTCAAGGCTCAGCTCACCGTCGTTGAGCACCAGGTGCGTATAGAGGTCGGTGAACGGCAGCTCGGCGCTGTGCACGATGCGTTTGCCGGTGAATTCCACGTCGGCATCCATATCGCGCCAGCGCTCGGTACGAAACTCTTCAACCGGCAGCACCTTGGTTGCCGGTTGTTTGCTTTCACCGCCACGGGCTTTCTGCTTGGCGTTGGAGTCGGCGCCGATCAAGGGCGCCAGGTCGTCCATCAGCAGTTGATTGGACACCAGCGCGCCGCTGAGCTTGGGCCGTGGCTGGCTGGCCACGTAGGCCAGGTCGCCGTGGATATCGCTGTTGCCGATCTTGCCGTTGAAGTTTTCATAGCGGAACGACGCACCGCTGGCTTCATGCAGCTTGGCGATCAGATGACCGTCGGTTGAATAGGCCGGCGAATCGGGCAACGTCACGCCGGTCAGCGGGTAGAGGTTGCCCAGGCTGGCACCGGCGAGCTTCAGGCGCAGGTCCAGGGCGCCGAGGTTCAGCGGGTCGGTCAGGGTGCCGGCCAGGGCGATGCTGGTGTCGCCGATCTTGACCTGGGCCTGCAGCGGGAACGGCTTGGCCGCGTCCTGCAGGGCGAGCAGGCCGCCGATCTTGCCGGTGCCGGCGAGCGCCTGGCCATGGTACTGGCCCTTGACCTTGAGGCCGAACGCGTAGTCCTGGGGCGCCGAGCCTTTTTCCAGGGCTTTTTTGGCATCCGCGTCGCCGACGATTGCACCGAAGGGGATCGGCTTGCCCAGCGGGTCGATGATCACATCGAGCCGGGTCTTGAGGGTCTGGTCGTCGAGGGTGACGTGGCCTTTGTCGAAGCCGATGGCGCCGATATCCACCACCCAGTTGGAAGGTTCGGCGTCGGGGTCCTTGGGGTCGAACTTGAAGGTCCAGTTGGCGCGGCCGTCCGCCAGGCGCTGCAGGTCGGCGCTCGGCTCGGTGAGGTCGATACGCGGGATCACCACGCGTTGTGCCAGCAATGCCAAGGGCGAAATACGCAACTCGACCTTCTTGAGCGTGACCATCTGCGGTTGCTTGGACCAATCGGGATTGCCCAGGCTCAGGTCTTCGGCAATCACGTGGGGCCAGGGCACCCAGGCCCGCCAGCCGCCCTCGTCGGGCTCACGCTGCCACACCACCGCCAGGTTGCCGTTGATGGCGAATGGGCGGTGCAACTCTTCGGAGACCTTGGCATTAAGGGGCGGCTTGATGCGGTTCCAGTCAAAAAACACCAGGACCAATACCGCGATGGCGATTAACAGAACGAAGCTGGCGCAGCACCAGGCGACGATTTTTCGAGTGCGCGTCATTGCACAAAACTCCTGATTACGACTGGCTGGGCAACAGCCTTTGAAACAGCTTATAGGACTACGACTGGCAAAGTGCCTGGGGGTTTAACGCAACGGCCGATTTAGCCGAAAAAAGCGATTTTCCTGATCGATCAGACCGTTTCCGCTCATCAACCACGCACCATTGTTACCCAGGTGCGTGTCGAAAATACCCACTACGGTGCAAAACCGCGTGCTTGAGAGGCGCGAGCTAGAGCCTCCCGTGAGAACAATCAATTCTGTTGATTATTACCATTGTGTTTATGAACTTTTATATCGACTTATCAAGAGTAGCATTAGCCCTGTACCCACTTTATCGCCCTCCCGAGGAGCAACCATCATGAAACGCCAAGTACTTGCTACCGTCCTGTTATCCGTCCTGGCTTCCAGTGCCTTTGCCCTGCCAGCCGCCGAACAGGCCACCCCACAGAACCAGTCCCAGGCCGTGCAGTCGAGCCAGACCCTGGCCCGCAGCGGTTCGCAGGAAGATGAAAACCGTGACTACGCCAAAGGCGCTGTCGCTGAAAACGGTTCGGAGCAGGCCAACAAACGTGCCTACACCGAAGGCCTGACTGAAGGTGGCAACGACCGCCTGCAGGAAAAAGGTCTGGTAGAAGGCGGCGCTGAACAAGCCAATGACCGTGCCTATACCCAAGGTATCGCTGAAGGTGGTGCCGACCGTCTGCAAGAACTGCATCAAGCACAGAGCTGAGCCCGTGGTGGCCCAGAAAAAAGCCCGATCTGCCGATCGGGCTTTTGCTTTTCTATAGACCGCGTCACGTCTGCCCCCCGTCAAGTTCGACGCCGGCAAAGCGCTTTTGCTAGAGTGCGTCGTTGTACTCGCCGACAAAGCCCATCCGCTCATGCTGCCCCGCGCCGAACAGAAGCAACAGACTCGCCTCGCCTTGATGGACGCTGCCCGCCATCTGATGGAGTGTGGCCGTGGGTTTGGCAGCCTGAGCCTGCGCGAAGTGGCCAAGACAGCGGGCATCGTGCCCACCGGCTTCTATCGTCATTTTGCCGACATGGACCAGCTTGGGCTCGCGTTGGTCAGTGAAGTCGGCCAGACATTCCGCGCCACGATTCGCCTGGTGCGCCACAACGAATTCGTCATGGGCGGGATCATCGATGCGTCCGTGCGGATCTTTCTCGACGTGGTCTCGGCCAACCGTTCCCAATTCCTGTTCCTGGCCCGCGAACAATACGGCGGTTGCCTGGCCGTGCGCCAAGCCATAGGCGCGCTGCGCGAAGACATCACCCGCGACCTGGCGGCCGACCTTACGCTGATGCCCAAGCTGCAGCACCTAGACGCCGACGGCTTGCACGTGATGGCCGACCTGATCGTCAAAAGTGTGTTCGCCACCCTGCCCGACATCATCGACCCTCCCGCCCAGGCCCTGCCTGCCCACCTCACGCCCCAGGCGAAGATCACCCAGCAATTGCGCTTTATCTTTATCGGCCTCAAGCATTGGCAAGGCCTGGGCAGCACTGAGTAATACGATCAGCCGGCCTTGTGAAAACGCTTGGCGGTGGTGTAGTGCCTGTTCCAGTAACTATTGCTCAACGAATCGATACGCACGTTCTTGCCGGTACGCGGTGAATGGATAAATTTGCCATCGCCGATATACAGCCCGACGTGACTGACCCGCCCCTGCCCATTGCCTTTGAAAAAGACCGCGTCGCCCGGCTTCAACGCCGTGCGCTTGATGGTCGCGGCCGTTGAGCGGTGCATCGCAGCCGTGGTGCGCGGCAGCTGGATATTGGCTTGGGTCTTGAACAGATAGACCAGGAAACTGCTGCAATCGAACCCTTGCTCGGTGGAGGTACCGCCCCACTTGTAGGGTGTACCGAGCAGTTGATGGGCGCGGTCGATCACATTTTCGACCGAAGACGGTGCATGGACGGAAACAAACGTCGGCGGCTGTTGAAGAGTGGCCGAGGCTGAGGAAATAAGACAAGACAGGCTGACAATGACGGAACAGATAAGTGACTTGAACATGATGAACATCGCGACGGATTAAACACGGCGCGAATCTTAAAGAACCACCACGTAAGCTCACGAAGGCCAATTCTCTGGCTCTTGTAGGATTATTCCTTAAAGGCAGATGAAGAATTGTATGAAAGACGTTTCATGCAATTCATCGGCTTACTCCACGCAAAATGCCCCCTCCTGGTGCCGAGCGCCGCTCAAACGCACCAAATTGCAACACGCTCGCCCTTTACGGATGCCCTGCCGTGTAGCGCTCGCGCCCTGCTGACAGGGATTTCCTACGCGCCTGCCGGGTTGGCAAGGCCCTTGCTCTACCACCTTTATAGCCCCTTTATCGTTAATAGCTGGAAACCCTCCGATGCTGGTGATCCACCGCCGAATCGCCCCCCAGGCCCTCTGGGCCGCCGAGCTGCTGCTGAACTTCGAAGCCCGCAGCAAAAGCCGCCTGCGCTGTTTCAGTGCCGACGGTGAAGACGTCGGCTTGTTTTTGGAGCGTGGGCAACCGCCGCTGCACGATGGCGAATTCCTGCAAGCCGAGGACGGACGCGTCGTACGTGTCTGCGCGCGCCCTGAACAACTGCTGCATGTCACCTGCCGCAACGCCTTTGAACTGACCCGCGCGGCCTATCACCTGGGCAATCGCCATGTCGCCCTGCAGGTCGGCGATGGCTGGCTGCGCCTGCTCGATGACTATGTGCTCAAGGCCATGCTGGAACAGCTGGGCGCCGATGCGCACCCCATCGAGGCGCCTTTCCAACCCGAGCACGGCGCCTATGGCGGTGGTCATCATCACTCGCGCCATGGTGACGAAGACTTCAATTACGCGCCCAAACTGCATCAGTTCGGCGTGCGTCCATGAACCCGGCCTGGGCGCTGTTGCGCCTGGCCAGTCCGCAATTGCCGATTGGCGGCTACAGCTACTCCCAGGGCCTGGAAATGGCGGTGGAGAACGGCCGCGTCAACGATGCCGCCAGCGCGCGACGCTGGATCAGCGACCAATTGCTGCTCAATCTCGCGCGTTTTGAAGCGCCGTTGCTGCTCGCCCACTGTCGCGCCGCCGCGGAACAGGCCTGGCCGCGCCTGGCGCAGTTGTGTGAAGAACACCGTGCCAGCCGCGAAACCCGCGAGCTGTATCAGGAGAGCCGGCAGATGGGCTACTCGCTGCAACAACTGCTCAGTGGCTTGCCCGAGTTGGACGCCGACGCCCGTGATTTCCTTGACCAACAGCCTGAACCCCATCTGGCCCTTGGCTGGGCCCTGGCCGCACGGGCCTGGACCATCCGCCCCGACGACGCCCTCGCCGCCTGGCTGTGGAGCTGGCTGGAAAACCAGTTGGCCGTGCTGATGAAGACCCTGCCCCTGGGCCAGCAAGCCGCGCAGCGCCTGACCAGCGAACTGCTGCCGCTGTTGCAGCAGGCCCAGCACGAGGCAGGCCGCGTCGAACCCGATCACCTTGGCAGCGCCGCGTTTGGCCTGTCTTTGGCGTGCATGGCCCACGAGCGCCAGTACAGCCGCCTGTTCCGTTCCTGAGGCTTTTTTGGAGAACCCACCATGAACACACAACCCCTGCGCATCGGCATCGGCGGCCCGGTCGGCTCCGGCAAGACAGCCCTGACCCTGGCCCTGTGCCTGGCGCTGCGCGACCGCTACAACCTGGCGGTGGTTACCAACGACATCTACACCCGCGAAGACGCTGATTTTTTGGTGCGCAACCAGGCCCTGGCGCCGGAACGCATCATCGGCGTGGAAACCGGCGGCTGCCCGCACACGGCGATCCGCGAAGATGCCTCGATCAACCTGGAGGCGGTGGACCAGCTCAACCGCCGGTTTCCAGGCCTGGACTTGATTCTGGTGGAGTCCGGCGGCGACAACCTGTCGGCGACGTTCAGCCCCGAACTGTCGGACCTCACCATCTACGTGATCGATGTGTCCGCCGGCGACAAGCTGCCGCGCAAGGGCGGGCCCGGTATTTGCAAATCCGACCTGCTGGTGATCAACAAGATCGACCTCGCGCCGCTGGTGGGTGCCTCGCTGGAATTGATGAACAGCGACACCCAACGCATGCGCAATGGCAAACCTTTTGTGTTCAGCAATCAGAAAACCGGCGTCGGCCTGGATGAAATCGTCGCCTTTATCGAACGTCAAGGCCTGCTGACCGCTGCCTGATTCCCCTACGGAGCCTGTTTATGAACCTCAAGAAACTGTTCGCCACCGCCGCGCTGCTGCTGGCCCCCGCCCTCGCCTTCGCTCACCCGGGCCACGGCGACAATGGCCTGGTCGCCGGTATCAGCCACCCATTGGGCGGGCTCGACCACCTGCTGGCCATGGTTGCGGTCGGCCTGTGGGCGGCGCAGCAAAAAGGCAACGCACGCTGGGCGCTGCCGTGTGCCTTCGTCGGCACCATGTTGATCGGTGGCATGCTCGGTTTTGAAGGCCTGCAACTGCCGGCACTGGAAAGCGGGATCGCCGCATCGGTGCTGGCGCTGGGCCTGGCGGTAGCGCTGGCAGTGCGGCCACCGCTGTGGGTGGCGGTGGGGGCAACGGCGTTGTTTGCGTTGTTCCATGGCGTGGCCCATGGCCTGGAGCTGCCGGACATGTCCAGCCCCTGGGCGTACGCGGCAGGGTTTGTCGGCGCGACGGCTGCGTTGCATGCGGCGGGTTACGCGGTGGTGCGTTTCCTGCCTGCGGCGGCGGCACCGTTGGTGCGGGTGGCGGGGGCGGCTTCGGCGGCGACCGGGGTTTGGTTGTTGGCGGGCTGATCTTCAGCGCTGCTGAAGGCCTCATCGGGGCATCTACACAACTCTGTAGCGCTCAACCGTAACCACGATGCGAAGCGAGTCGCCCTTGATCTGCTTTTGATCTTGATCTCAGGCGCCCCGTTAAACCACGCTGGCCGAACGCAGGCTTGAATCCGTGGGCAACCCGGCAGGACGCCGGGTTAGCCGCACTGGGCCATGGATGGCCCATTGCGGCGGCCCACGGATTCAAGCCGGAGAGAGGGCACACCGAGCCCAGGCGAGGTGCCGAGTGGTGGGGCAAGAGCGTTTTGCTTACTTTTGCGCTTTTCAAAAGTGAGCCGCCGTAAGGGCGGAACCCTAAGTGGCCGTTACCGCAGAAACGGATATGTACTCGTTCCAATCCAGCATCCCGGCCAGCCCAGAGGCCGCCATCGGGGGCAAGCCCCCTCCCACATTTGTCGGTATTCACAAATCAAAGGTGGGAGGAGGCTTGCCCCCGATAGCGGCGCCACAGACACCACAGTTCCCAAGCCTGATAACATGCGCGCCACACCCCTGCCGTGACGACGCCAGCCAATGCCCATCGCTTCTCCACCCACTTTGAATTCCGTGCTCACGCACTTCCATGACCTGATCGTGCCGCTGTGGCAGGGCCCGGGCTGGAATGCCGACCTGGCACTACCGTTTGAGGCACTGGACGCCAATCATCAGCCACTGCCCCCGCAACGCTACCGCGCCATGGCGTGCGCCCGCCAGTTGTACCTGTTTGCCAGCCTGATCGGCGAGCCCGGCACGGACTTCGCGCAAGCGCGTGCGGCGCAGTTGTTCCGTTCCCTGCAACAGCATTTCCACGACGCCGAACACGGCGGCTGGTTCTACAGCATCGACCCGGCCGGGCAGCCACTGGATAAACGCAAAGACCTCTATACCCACGCCTTTATCATCTTTGCCTGCGCCCAATACTGGGCCAAGGTACGTGAACCCTTGGTGGAGTCGGTGCTCAATGCCGCGCTGGAAGTGGTCGCCCAACGCTTCGCCACCGGTGACGGCCTGTACGAAGCGGTGCTGGACCGCAACTGGGCCTCGCTCAAGTCCGGCCCATTGCAAAACCCGTTGATGCACCTGGCCGAAGGCTTCCTCGCCACCCTCGCGGTGCGTGAGGACGCCGAGGTACAAGCGGCCCTGCTGGCATTGGCGACGGCCATGCAGCAACGCTTCATCGACCGCGAACATGGCGTGATGCTGGAAAAACCGCTGGGTGCTGTGGATAACTGGTTTGAACCGGGGCACCAGTTCGAATGGTTCTTTTTGCTCGAGTCCTCGGCCGTACTGCGCGGCACACCGCTGCATGCGTCGCTGACACGGGCGTTCGCCTATGCCGAACACACCGGTGTGGATAAGTTGAGCGGTGCGGTCAGTGGCATGCTTTCAGTGGATGGCACGGTGCGCGACGGCACCCAGCGTATCTGGGCCCAGGCCGAGTACCTGCGGGCATTGACCTTGCGCCCCGGCAGCGAGGCGGTGCTGCAGCGTCAATTGCTGGCGCTGCAAGAGCATTTCCTGCATGAGAAGGGCTGGCATGAATGCCTGGATGCCGAGGGCAGGGTGAGCCGGCGGGATATGCCGTCTACCACGCCTTATCATTTGGCGACTTGCTATCAGGGTCTGATCCAGTATTTGAGCTGATCTTCAGGCCCTCATCGGGGGCAAGTCGAATCGTCGCACCGCCCCTCCCACCTTTGATTTGTGAATACAGTCAAATGTGGGAGGGGGCTTGCCCCCGATAGCCTCACTTCGGTCTAACTGACCTCACGCAATCCACTTGCGATCCCCAGTAAAACTGATCGTCAACCAGCGCGCCGCATCCGGCGTTCCCAGCGCTGTGGATATCTCTTCGCGCAACCCGTCGAGGGTCGCGACCTTATCCACCGGGTAATCGGCCGGCAACACCACATGAATTTCAATGAATCGTGCCCGCCCGTGCTTTTGCACGTAGGACACGTAGTCGTCGAAGCCATGCCTGGCCTGCGCCGCGTCCATCACTTCGCGCACGGTGTCGTCCAAGTGATCCGGAGCAATCCCCAGCACCTCACGCAAGGCCGGGCGCAGGATCTTGAACGCCGGCGCCAGCATGCTCAGGGCCAGCAGAATCAGGATCAGCGGGTCGACGTATACCGCCCACTCGCCATACCCCTGGGATTTGAGCAACAGTGCCGCCAGAAAGCTGATCAGCAAGCCCACCGACAGCATCGCGTCCACCAGCCAACTGATGTTGTCGAACTGGATCAGCGATGACTTGAGCGTGCGATTGCGGTAACGCACATAGAAGAAGTAGGCGAATTCCACCACGGTAAATACCGCCGCATACACGATCACCAGCCCCAACTCGATGTCGCGACCGCCATTGATGATGCCGAACACACCGTTGAGAAACGCATAGATGGCGATCAGCAGCAGGAAGCTGCCTTCGATCAACAGCACCATCGGCTCCAGGTGCCAGTAGCCGAACTGGAAACGCTCGTTGCTTTTCTTGGCGATCAGCTTGGCCGTGATCAACATCAACACCTTGATGGCGGTGGCGATCAGCGAGAAAAAGCCGTCGAACAGAATGGATTGGGCGCCGGATATCACACCCGTGACAATCCCGGCGATCGCGACGGCGAACATCAGGATGGTCGATTGTTTGAGCAGTGCCTGCTCACCTCGGTTACTCACATTTCCTCCCGTCAAAACCTTTAGACCGCAGGGTGCGGTGGGGTTTTCAGGGGTGGAGTGTACCTTATGGCCTGTTTTTGGCCGATTTGACGCCATTTACTGTAGGAGCGAGCTTGCTCGCGAAAACCCCGAGCGCGCCGCGTGAATTCAGGATGCCCGCGTCATCGTTAACGTTTTTCGCGAGCAAGCTCGCTCCTACAGTGTATCGCGCAGGTGCTTAGCCCTTGGCCCCACGCTCAATCGCAAACCCAGCCCAGGTCTGGCTCACCGGCATCAACTCCAACCGGTTGATATTCACGTGCGCCGGGGTGTTGAGCACCCAGAAGATTGTGTCGGCAATATCCTGCGGCTGGATCGGCTCGGCGCCGGCATAGGTCGCGTCATAGCGCGCCTGATCCCCACCGAAACGCACCAGGGAAAACTCGCTCTCGCACAAGCCCGGCTCGATGTTGGTCACACGCACGCCAGTGCCTTGCAGGTCACAGCGCAGGTTCAGCGAGAATTGCTTTACGAACGCCTTGGAGCCGCCATACACGTGGCTGCCCGGGTAGGGGTAGCTGCCGGCGATGGAACCCAGGTTGATGATCCCGGCGCCACGGCCATGGGCGATCAGGCGCGGCAGCAGCAGGTGGGTGGTGGTCAACAGGCCCTTGATATTGGTGTCGACCATGGTTTCCCAATCGTCGAGGTTGCACTTGGGCGCAGGGTCGGTGCCCACGGCCAGGCCGGCGTTGTTGATCAGCCCGCGCAGCGTGGCGAACGATGGCGGCAGGTTGGCGATGGCCTCTTCCATGCCTTGGCGATCACGCACGTCCACCACCAGGCCATGCACTTCGGTCTGACGGGAGAGCTCTTCGACCAGCGCGTTCAAGCGCTCGGCACGCCGGCCGGTGAGCACCAGTTTCCAGCCGGCCTCGGCAAAACGGCGGGCGCAGGCTTCACCGAAACCTGAAGTGGCGCCAGTAATAAACAGCGTGTCGGACATGGTGTTCTCCTTGCGGGCAACGAAAAAAGTTGCCAGCAGAATGCCCTTACGCCGCCGTTGCGGCAACCGCTATACGCACGCCTACATGCTGGCTTGATCATTTTTTAACCAGACCTGGCAGCGCTATATGAATCGCGGCCTGCAGCCATGTACGCGCAGGTTATCCACAACTGCGCCCACAGTCTTTGGGGGCAAGTGCACATCGCCTCGGGCCACGGTATACAAGGCTTGCAGGTGTTTGCGGAAAGTTTTTTGCTTGACCAGGACGCAGGGCATATGCAGGCAATTTCACTCGATGGGATACGAACGATGGCTACAGGCCAGTCATTCCGGCCTCTGCGGCGGTCTTTCCAGAGTTTAATCACAGACTTATCCACAGGCTGAACTGACCTGTTTCGGTCATATACCTGTGTCTTTAAACAGGTTGACAAAACCCTCGGACGGTCGTGAAAAAGCCCCTGATCAAAAAACAACCACAAGCCTGCAGACCACGTATTCAAAGGCTTGCAGCCAGGTACTCCCACGTTACCCACAGCCGGTTCCACAGTGGATGGGGACAAGTCAAAACTGTGACAAAACAGGGATTTGCGGCGGCTATATGTCGCGCTTTGGAGGAGGGCTGGAATTGTTTTCCACAATTTGGTGGAAGCTCTGCGCGCTGATCGTTCCCACGCTCCGCGTGGGAATGCAGCCGGGGGCGCTCTGCGTCCCAAAGCGTGACGCGGAGCGTCACAAGAGGCGTTCCCACGCGGAGCGTGGGAACGATCAGGTGGGGGGTCAGTGACCGCCGAGGTAGGCGTTGCGCACTTCCTCGTTCACCAGCAATTCCTTGCCGGTCCCCGTCAGGCGAATCTCACCGTTGACCATCACATACGCCCGGTCCGAGAGGCGCAGGGCGTGGTTGGCATTCTGCTCCACCAGGAAGATAGTCATCCCGGTGGAGGCCAGCTCGCGCAGGGTGGAAAAGATCTGCTTCACCACAATCGGCGCCAGGCCCAGACTCGGCTCATCGAGCAGTAACAGCTTGGGCCGGCTCATCAGCGCGCGGGCGATGGCGAGCATTTGCTGCTCGCCGCCGGACATGGTCATCGCCCGCTGGTTGCGCCGCTCCTTGAGCCGTGGGAACAGCTCGAACATGCGCTGCATGTCCTCACCGGCGAACTTGTCGCCAATGGGAATGGTGCCCATCAGCAGGTTTTCCTCGACGGTCATGTCAGGGAATACCCGCCGCCCTTCCGGCGACTGCGCGATGCCGTTGGAGGCAATGTAGTGGGACGACTTGTGGGTGATGTCCACGCCGTTATAGAGAATCTGCCCCGACTCGGCCCGAGGCTGGCCGAAGATCGACATCAGCAGCGTGGATTTGCCCGCGCCGTTGGAGCCGATCAGGCTGACGGTTTCGCCTTCGTTGATGTGCAGCGAGACTTTTTTCAGGGCCTGGATCGGGCCGTAGAACACGTCCAGGTCCTTCATTTCGAGGATAGGCCCGCTCATACCAGCTCCTCTTCGTCCGCGCCCAGGTAGGCGGCAATCACTTTCGGGTCGTTGCGGATCGCGTCCGGCCCGCCTTCGGCGATCACGTTGCCGTGGTCCAGCACCACGATGTGGTCGGAAATACTCATCACCATGCCCATGTCGTGTTCGATCAGCACCACCGTGAGGTCGTGTTCGTCGCGCAGCAGGCGAATCATCGCACTGAGGGCTTCGGTTTCCTGGGGGTTGAGGCCCGCTGCCGGTTCGTCCAGGCAGATGATCTGCGGTCGCGTGCACATGGCACGGGCGATTTCCAGGCGGCGCTGCTGGCCGTAGGAAAGCTCGCCAGCAAGACGGTTGGCGCAGTCCACCAGGTCGACCACTTCCAGCCAGTAAAAGGCGTGGTCGAGCGCATCGCTTTCAGCCTTGCGGTAGCCCTTGGTGTTGAGGATGCCCGCGAGCATGTTGCGGTTGACCCACATGTGCTGGGCCACCAGCAGGTTTTCCAGCACCGACATTTCCTTGAACAGGCGAATGTTCTGGAAGGTCCGCGCCAGGCCGGCGCGGTTCACCAGGTGGGTGCCGCCGAACATTTTGTAGTACACGCGGCTGAGGAAGCTTTTCGGCGACACGAAATCGCTGGCCTTGAAGCGCTCGCCCAGCAACTGGATGACGTTGGTCTGCTTGCCGCGCACGTTGAGTTCGATCTTGCCGCCACTGGCCTTGTAGAAACCGGTGAGGCAGTTGAACACCGTGGTCTTGCCGGCGCCGTTGGGGCCGATCAGGGCGAAGATCGAGTTGCGTTCGACCTTGAGGCTGACATCACTCAGGGCCTTGATGCCACCGAAGTGCATCATCAGGTGTTCCACTACGAGCACGACTTCCTTACTCATGGCGCGGCTCCCTATTCGCTATGGCACCTTTACGTGGCGTCACACCGGTGCGGCTGATGCGGATCAGGCCGCGCGGTCTCCAGATCATCATCACCACCATCAACACGCCAAACAACAGCACGCGGTATTCGGAGAAACTGCGCAGCAGTTCCGGCGCCACGGTCAGCACGAACGCCGCGATGACTACGCCGACCGTCGAGCCCATGCCGCCCAGCACCACAATGGCCAGAATCAACGCCGACTCGAAGAAGGTAAACGACGACGGATTGACGAAGCCCTGGTAGCTGGCAAAGAACACCCCGGCCAACCCGGCGGTGGAGGCGCCGATGGTGAATGCCGAGAGTTTGACCAGCACGTGATTCAGGCCCATGGACCGGCAGGCGATTTCATCTTCGCGCAAGGCTTCCCAGGCGCGACCTACCGGCATACGGGTCAGGCGATGCTTGATGTACAACACCGCCAGCACCACCAGGAACAGCACGATGTAGATGAACATGAACTTGATGTTGGGGTTGTAATCGAGACCGAAGAACTCGTGGAACGGAATCCCGCCATCTTTGGCACGCTTGCCGAACTCGAGGCCCAGGAACGTCGGCGAAGGCACCGGCATCCCGTTTGGCCCGCCGGTAAACGACAGCCAGTTGTTCAGCACCAGGCGGATGATTTCACCAAAACCCAGGGTCACGATGGCGAGGTAGTCCCCGTGCATTCGCAGCACCGGGAATCCGAGTATGCACCCCGCCAAAGCCGCCGCGATCGCCGCCAGTGGCAGCACGCTCCAGAAGCCCAGGCCGAGGTATTGATAACCCAGCGCCAGGCCGTAGGCACCGATGGCGTAGAACGCCACGTAACCCAGGTCGAGCAGACCGGCCAGGCCCACCACGATGTTCAGCCCCAGGCCGAGCAACACGTAGATCAACCCGAGGATCACCACGGTGAGCAGGTACTTGTTGGCGAAAATCGGGAACACGATGGCGATCACGATCAGGGCTGGAATGATCCAGCGCAGCCGCGATTTGTAGTCCGGCGGCAACACGTGCACGCCGGAGCCGCTGCTTTCGAAACCCTGCAGGATCTTCACGCCCTTGGGGGTCTGCAGGAACAGGCTCAAGGCAAAACGCCCGGCCATCACAATGGCGACCAACGTGGCAACGCGCGCAGGTTCCAGGTTGAAGCTGTAGCCGTCGAGCACCACGCCTACGATCGGGCCGAACACGATCAGCGAAATCAGCCCGGCGAGGACCGTATCGACCACGCTTTTCTTGATATCAATGGATTTGGCAGCAGACATGTTTACACCTTCGCCACAAGTGGGCGACCAAGCAGGCCCTGGGGACGGAAAATCAGAATCACCACCAGCAGGGAGAAACTGAACACGTCTTTGTAGTCAGAGTTGATCAACCCCGCGAACAACGACTCGGAAATACCGAGGATGATCCCGCCCAGCATCGCCCCAGGCAGGGAGCCGATGCCGCCGAGCACCGCTGCGGTAAACGCCTTGATGCCGATGATGAAGCCGGCATAGAAGTCGAAGGTGCCGTAATTGAGGGTGATCAGCACGCCGGCCAGGGCAGCCATGGCGGCGCCGATGACAAACACGTAGGAGATCACGCGGTCGGTATTGATGCCCAGGATCGAGGCCATCTTGCGGTCTTGCTGGGTGGCCCGGCACATGCGGCCGAGCTTGGTGTATTTGATGATGTAGGTGAGCAACGCCATGCCGGCGAAAGCCGCCACGAGGATGAACACTTTGGTGTAGGTCAGTTGCACGAAGCCGGTGCCGATATCGACGCGCCAGGCGCCGGCGAGCAGGGTGGGAATGCCTTGTTGCTTGGCACCCTGGGCGATCTGCGCGTAGTTCTGCAGGATCAGGGAGATGCCGATGGCGCTGATCAGCGGTGCCAGTCGGGTGGAGTTGCGCAGCGGTTTGTAGGCGACACGTTCGATGACCCAACCGTATACGCCGGTAACGACCACGGTGAAGATCAGGGTGCCGAGAATGAGCAGCGGGAAGGATTCGATGCCGAAGTAAGCCAGCAGTGCCAGACTGATCGCCGCGAGGTAAGCGGAAATCATATAAACCTCGCCGTGGGCGAAGTTGATCATGCCAATGATGCCATAGACCATTGTGTAGCCGATGGCGATCAGGCCATAGACCGACCCGAGGGTCAGGCCGTTGACCAGTTGCTGCAGGAAAATACCATCCATAACGCAATCTCACGCGGTGAGCACCTGCACACCGAGGGGTGTGCGGCGCTTCTGGAGGAAAACAGAGGCTAGGCACGCGCCCTCCCTTGTAGGAGCGAGCTTGCTCGCGAAAAACCAGAGAACGCCGTGTGCATCCAGGAAACCAGCGTTATCGTTGACGTTCTTCGCGAGCAAGCTCGCTCCTACAGGGAGGTCATGCAGTCGGTTGGGTTACTTCTGTTTTTCCAGCTGGTGGTATTTGCCGTCTTTATCCCACTGGTAAACCACGTAGTCGGAGATTTTCAGGTCGCCCTTGGCATCCCAGGTTTTTTCGCCCATGACGGTTTTAACCGGGTTGGCCTTGAGCCACTTGGCAGCGTCCTCGCCCTTGTTGGACTTGGCGCCGTTGAAGCCGGCGGACAGGGCCTGGATCGAGGCGTAGGCATACAGGGTGTAGCCTTCCGGCTCGTACCCGCTTTTACGGAAGGCATCCACCACTGCCTTGCTCTCTGGCAACAGACGCGGGTCAGCACCGAAGGTCATGTAGACGCCATCCACGTACTGGTTGCCACCGGCGGTTTTTGCCAGTTCATCGGTCACTACGCCGTCATCGGACATAAACGCGGCCTTGAGGCCTGCCTCGCGAATCTGGCGAACCAAAGGACCGGCTTCGGGATGCAGGCCACCGAAGTACACGACATCGGCGTCAATGGAGCGGATCTTGGTGACCAGGGCGCTGAAGTCTTTCTCGCCACGGGTCAGGCCTTCTTCCAGCACCGGCTTGACGCCGCGCTTGGTCAGTTGGGCAGCGGTGGCGTCAGCCAGGCCCTTGCCGTAGGTGTCCTTGTCATTGATCACCGCGACTTTCTTGCCTTTGAGCACGTCGACGATGTAGTCGCCGGCGACGATGCCCTGCTGGTCGTCACGCCCGCACATGCGGAACATGGCGCCCAGGCCGCGCTCGGTGACCTGTGGGTTGGTGGAGCCGGGCGTGATCGCGATAATGCCTGCTTCGTCGTAGACCTCAGACGCCGGGATGGTGTTGGACGAGCAGAAGTGCCCGACCACGCCGATCACTTTGTCCTGGTCCGCCAGGCGGTTAGCCACTGCGACTGCCTGTTTTGGCTCGCAGGCGTCATCGCCGGCCACCAGCTTGATCTGCTCGCCGTTAATGCCACCGGCCTTGTTGATAACATCGGCTGCCGCCTGGGCACCCTTCATGTACTGCTCACCGAAAGCGGCGTTGGCGCCCGTCATCGGGCCTGCCACACCAATTTTCACATCAGCTTGAACAAACGTAGAAACACCCAGCGCCGCTGCAACGGCGAGGGCCAGAAAACCTTTCTTGTAAAACGTCTGGGACATGAGTGGTGCTCCGATATTTTTGATTTTTGGCACGACAACTTGCATTCAAACCTTTCACTGAAAGCTCAGAGCAAGCCGCGTGCCATTACTTTTTTATTCTTCAAAAAGACACGGTGTCATTGTTATTGCACGCGTTTCGCGTCCCCCCGCCAGGACGTGCAACCGTCTAGCCTCGACAGGTGCAACCTACAGGCCAAAAAAGTGCAACCTTGAACGGTGGCACCTGCAACCGAAGGGATAAACGACAGCTCCAGGCGCTGTAACCCCGTGCGTAACGGAACTGCACATTTACAGTGCGTGATTGCTACGACTTGCACCAATACAGATGGGTAGCCGGCTAAGAAAATACCGGCTAACGAGCGCTGTTACGCGGGTCAGACCACGATCCGCAGGCATTGCCCCGCGTGGTACAGCGAGAACCCCGCCTCATAGAGGCAACTGCGCAGGCCCGCGCCCGCCAGGGGTTGCATCGGTGCAAAGGGAATCGGCAGCGACTGGGGATTGTGGTGACACAAATAGTCGGCAAACGCCTTGCCGACCACGCTGCCTGTGGTCACGCCGCGCCCGTTGTAGCCGGTGACCGCCACCAGCCCGGGCGCCGGCTCGAACAAACGCATCAAGTGATCGGGGGTAAACGCGATGCAGCCGGTCCAGGTGTATTCCCACTGCACCGATTTGAGATAGGGGAAGTAATGCTGCTGCACCCGATCGGCCCACGCCTTGAGGAACCAGGCCGGTTTCTGGTTACCGTTGCCCAGGCTGCCGAGCAACAGACGACCATCGGCGTCGCGGCGAATGCTGCTCAGCACCTGGCGTGTGTCCCATGAGCCCTGGCCGCCAGGCAGGATTCGCCCGGCGGCGTCATCGGTGAGCGGCGCCGACGCCACCTGATAGTAGTAACCGGGGAAGAAATTACGCCGCAGTTCGGTCCATTCACCTTCGGTATAGGCATTGGAGGCGATCACCACCTGGGCGGCCTGCACCGCGCCCTGGACGGTCTGCACAGACCAGACTGCACCCTGGCGCTCAAGCCGGGTGACGGGGGAATGATCGAACAACTGCCCGCCCAACCCGACGGCCGCATTCGCCAGACCGCTGGTGTAGGCCATTGGGTTCAAGGTGCCGGCGCGTCGGTCCAGCAAGGCGGCGGCGATTTTCGTGGTGCCGGTGGCCTGCTCGCAGGCCTGCCCGGTGAGCAACTCGACCGGCGCGCCACGGCGCTTCCACTGTTCTTCTCGACTGCGCAGATCCGCCTCGCCACGGGCGTTATGCGCCATGTGCAGGGTGCCCTCGCGGCGCAACTGGCAATCGATGTTGTACTTGTCGATCAGGCCGAACACCAGCGCCGGTGCCGCGCCCAGCATGCGGTTGAGCTGGCTGCCTACGGCTGTACCGAAACCAGCTTCGATCTCGTCCGGCGGGATCCACATACCGGCGTTGACCAGCCCGACATTGCGCCCCGAACCGCCGTGACCGGTGCGATGGGCCTCCAGCACCGCAACACTTTTACCCTGTTCGAGCAAATGAATGGCGGCCGACAAACCGGTGATGCCGGCGCCGATCACGCACACATCCACCTTGACCTCACCTTTGAGCGCGGCACGATCCGGCCGATTGGGGGTGAGGTGTTCCCACAAGCATGTATCGCGTAAAGGCATTGCCAGACTCCGTAGAGGACCTAACAAACAGCTATTTTCAGTTGTGAACCCAATCAACTGTGGGAGGGGGCTTGCCCCCGATGCGGTGTATCAGTCAACAAGTGTGCAGCTGACCCACCGCAATCGAGGGCAAGCCCCCTCCCACATGGACTCAGTCGAACGTAATGCCCTGCGCCAACGGCAACTCCAGCGAATAGTTCACGGTATTGGTCTGGCGGCGCATATACCCGCGCCACGCATCCGAGCCCGACTCACGCCCGCCGCCGGTCTCTTTCTCACCGCCAAACGCGCCGCCGATCTCCGCGCCGCTCGGGCCGATATTGACGTTGGCAATCCCGCAGTCGCTGCCCACCGCCGACATGAACTGCTCGGCTTCACGCACATCGGTGGTGAAGATGCACGACGACAAGCCTTGTGGCACCGCGTTGTTCAGGCGCAGCGCTTCGGCAAAGTCGCTGTAGCCGATCACATACAGAATCGGCGCGAAGGTTTCGGTGCACACCACGTCGCTCTGCTCGGGCATTTCCACAATCGCCGGCGCCACGTAGTAAGCGTTGGGGAACTGGTCTTGCAGTTGACGCTTGCCGCCGAACACCTTGCCGCCCTCGCTCAAGGCCTGCTCCAGGGCGTCCTGCATGTTGTCGAAGCCGTGCTTGTCGATCAGCGGGCCGATCAGGTTGCCTTTCAGCGGGTGGCCGATGCGCACCTTGGCGTAGGCGGCCTTGAGACGGGTGACGATTTCCGCCTTGACCGATTCATGGGCGATCAGCCGACGCAGGGTGGTGCAACGCTGGCCGGCGGTGCCGACGGCGCTGAACAGGATCGCACGCACGGCCATGTCCAGGTCGGCGCTCGGGCCGAGAATCATCGCATTGTTGCCGCCCAGCTCAAGGATGCTGCGGGCAAAGCGCGCGGCGACTTTGGGCGCCACTTCACGGCCCATGCGGGTGCTGCCGGTGGCGCTGATCAGCGCCACACGCGGGTCATCCACCAACGCGGCGCCGGCATCGCGGCCGCCGATGATCACTTGGCTGAGGTACTGCGGTGCATCCTTGAAATTTTTCAACACACGCTCGAACAAGGCCTGGCAGGCCAGCGCGGTGAGCGGGGTCTTTTCCGACGGTTTCCAGATCACCGCATTGCCGCACACCAGCGCCAGGGTGGTGTTCCACGCCCACACCGCAACCGGGAAGTTGAACGCGCTGATCACGCCGACCACGCCCAGCGGGTGCCAGGTTTCACGCATATGGTGACCGGGACGCTCGGAGGCGATGGTCAAGCCGTACAACTGGCGCGACAAACCGACGGCGAAGTCGCAGATGTCGATCATTTCCTGGACTTCCCCCAGGCCTTCCTGGGTGATCTTGCCGGCTTCCCAGGAGACCAGCTCGCCCAGGTCGGCCTTGTACTCGCGCAACACGTCGCCGAACTGGCGCACCAGCTCGCCGCGACGCGGGGCCGGTACTTTGCGCCAGGCGTCGAATGCATGCTCGGCGCGACTGACCTGCTGCTCCACCTCGGCGGCCCCTTCCCAGTTCACGGCGCCGATGCGGCTGCCATCGATCGGCGAATGCACAGGCTGTGTACCCGCCTGGTACAACGCCGGGTTTACGCCTAGACGGTCAAGCAATGCAGCAACCATGGGGTACTCCTTCAAATCTGCAAACACAAAATTGCGCCGCCGCAGACACGGCGATCCAGGCCTCATTTGTAGCTGGCCCAAGACTTGCCAACAAACGACGATTAGGCGAGATATCATTCCGTTTATTCATGCGAAGAATAAAAAGAGGCATGCCGTGCTGAACAAAAGACATTTGCCCTCGATCACCGCCCTGCAGTGTTTCGAAGCCGCCACGCGCCACCTGAGCTTTACCCGCGCCGCCGAGGAACTCAACCTCACGCAAAGCGCGGTGAGCAAACAGGTGGCGCAGTTGGAAGAGTTGCTGCAGCACCTGCTGTTTCGCCGCGTGCGGCGCCGCTTGCAGATGACGCCGGCGGGCGACCTGTACCTGGTGGAAGTGCGCAAGATCCTCTCCCTGGTGGAGATGTCCACCCATTATCTGCGCTCCTACGGCGGCGAAACCGAAGTGCTGCGCGTGTCCACGCCCTACACCTTCGGCGCGCGCTGGCTGGTGCCGCGCCTCAAGGGCTGGCGCCTGCGTCACCCAAACATCCATCTGGACCTGTGCAACGAACAGGAACCGGATGAACTGCTGCAGGGCAAGGCCGACATGGCGTTCTATTTCGGCCAGGGTTCACGCCCCGGCACCGAGAGCGTGAAGTTGTTCAGCGAAGAGCTTGTACCTGTGTGTTCGCCCGAGAGCCTGCCGGCAGAGCCGTTCACCGACCCGACCCAACTGAGCGAACTGGTGCTGCTGCAAAACGCCTCGCGACCCCAGGGCTGGCATGACTGGTTCGCCAGCCAGGGTTTGCACACCGAACACAGTTATCACGGGCCGCGCTTCGACACCTTTTATATGTGCATTCGCGCCGCGCAGGTCGGCTGCGGCGTGGCGCTGCTGCCGCGGTTTCTGGTGGAAGAGGAATTGGCCGAGGGTAAGTTGGTGATTCCCTGGCAGCATGGGATGCCGAGCCAGGATGCGTATTACCTGGCTTATCCGGAGCATGCGGCGGAGGTGCCTAAAGTGAGGGAGTTTGTGAAGTGGATGCTGGAGCAGGTTATTTAGTGCCTGGAATATAGCCATCGGGGGCAAGCCCCCTCCCACATTTGAAATGCATTCCAAGTGTGGGAGGGGGCTTGCCCCCGATGGCGCCAGTGGCCCCGGCAAAAAAATCACTGGCAAACCAACCCAGGTCTATGCGCCACTAGCCCCCTTCCTCAATTGTGCGTAAAGGCCGACGCCCAGCGTCGACCCGTCTGGAGATTCCCGTTATGAGCGAGAGTGTGTTTGCCGATCGCATCGTGCAGAACCTGCTCGACACCGACTTCTACAAGCTGACCATGATGCAGGCGGTGCTGCACAACTACCCGAATGTGGAAGTTGAATGGGAGTTTCGTTGCCGCAACAGCGAAGACCTGCGCCCGTACCTGGCGGAGATTCGCTACCAGATCGAGCGTCTCGCCGAGTTAAGCCTGAGCCCGGACCAATTGGGCTTCCTGGAACGTATCAGCTTCATGAAGCCGGACTTTTTGCGCTTCCTCGGGCTGTTCCGCTTCAACCTGCGCTACGTGCAGACCGGCATCGAGAACGGCGAGCTGTTTATCCGCCTGCGCGGGCCGTGGCTGCATGTGATCCTGTTTGAGGTGCCAATGCTGGCCATTGTCAGCGAAGTGCGTAACCGCTACCGCTACCAGACCGTGATCCTGGAACAGGCCCGCGAGCAGCTGTACCGCAAGTTCGACTGGCTGACGGCGAATGCCGCCAGCGATGAACTGTCGGAGCTGCAAGTGGCCGACTTCGGCACGCGTCGACGCTTTTCGTACCGGGTGCAGGAAGAAGTGGTCAGCGTACTCAAGCACGACTTCCCCGGCCGCTTTGTCGGCACCAGCAACGTGCACCTGGCCCGCGAATTCGACATGAAACCGTTGGGCACCATGGCCCATGAATGGATCATGGCCCACCAGCAACTCGGCCCGCGCCTGATCGACAGCCAGATCGCCGCCCTTGACTGCTGGGTCCGCGAATACCGTGGCCTGCTGGGCATCGCCCTGACCGACTGCATCACCACCGATGCGTTCCTGGGCGACTTCGACTTGTACTTCGCCAAGCTGTTCGACGGCCTGCGCCACGACTCCGGCGACCCGGTGCAGTGGGCGGAAAAAGCCATCGCCCACTACCATAAGCTGGGTATCGAGCCGATGAGCAAGACCCTGGTGTTCTCCGACAGCCTGACGTTGCCCAAGGCCCTGGAGATTTTCCGCGCCCTGCGTGGTCGCATCAATGTGAGCTTTGGCATCGGCACCAACCTGACCTGCGACATTCCAGGGGTGGAACCGATGAGCATCGTGCTTAAAATGACCGCGTGCAATGGCCAGCCCGTCGCCAAGATTTCCGATGAAGCGGGCAAGACCCACTGCACCGACCCCAATTTTGTCGCCTATTTGCGTCACGTTTTCAAAGTACCTGCCCTATCCAGCAAGGAGTGAAGCATGCAAGCCGTACAGCGTGAGATTGCGCAGCAGCTCAAGGTGCAAGCGCCGTTCAAAGACCAGGCCGCCCTTGAGGCAGAAGTCGCCAGGCGCGTGGCCTTTATCCAGGACTGCCTGCGCAATTCCGGGCTCAAGTCGCTGGTACTGGGCATCAGTGGGGGTGTCGATTCCCTCACCGCAGGCCTGCTGGCCCAACGTGCCGTGCAGGAACTGCGCGCCAGCAGCGGCGACGCGGCCTATCGTTTCATCGCCGTGCGCCTGCCCTACGAAACCCAGTTCGACGAACTCGATGCCCAGGCTTCGGTGGACTTCATCGAACCGGACGAGCGCCACACCGTCAACATCGGCCCGGCGGTCAAAGCCCTGGCCAAGGAAGTCGCGGCGTTCGATGACAAACCGGCGGCCTCCCGCGATTTCGTGCTGGGCAACACCAAGGCGCGCATGCGCATGGTCGCGCAGTACACCATCGCCGGCGCAACCGGTGGGCTGGTGATCGGTACCGACCATGCGGCGGAAGCGGTGATGGGCTTTTTCACCAAGTTCGGGGATGGCGCCTGCGACCTGGCGCCGCTGAGCGGGCTGGTGAAAAACCAGGTGCGTGCGATTGCGCGGCATTTCGGCGCGCCGGAGTCGTTGGTGGAGAAAGTCCCGACCGCCGACCTGGAGGACCTGTCGCCGGGCAAGCCGGACGAAGCGTCACATGGCGTGACCTATGCCGAAATCGACGCGTTCCTGCACGGTGAGCCCGTGCGTGAAGAGGCGTTCAGGATTATCTGCGAGACGTACCGCAAGACGGAGCACAAGCGGGTGATGCCGTTTGCGCCTTGAGGTGAGGCAGGTAGTTTTGCATTGATTGCCAGAATGCCATCGGGGGCAAGCCCCCTCCCACATTGACTGTGTTCACAAATCAAGTGTGGGAGGGGGCTTGCCCCCGATGAACGATAACGCGGTCTTACTTGACGGTCACAGTGCCTTTCATCATCGAAATATGGCCTGGGAACGAGCAAAAGAACATGTAGTCCGTGCCCGCCGTCAGCTTCGACACGTCGAACGTCACCGAATCTTTCTCGCCGGCACCAATGAGCTTGGTGTGGGCGATGATGCGGTCGTCGCCTTCCTTGAGGTAGTTTTTGTCAACACCGGCGGCCATGCCGTCGCTGGCAACCGGCTGCATGTTGGCGGCGCTGGTCAACACCCAGTTATGCCCCATGACGTTTTTTGGCAGGTTGCCCGAGTGCGTCAGCTCGACGGTGAACTGCTTGCAGCTCTTGTCGATGGTGATTTCTTTGGTGTTGAACGACATCTGGTCGGTGGAGTCGACAGTGACCTTGCACTCTGCAGCAAGCAACTGGCCGCTAGCCAGAGTCAGCAGGGAAACAGCAACGAGTTTGGCGAACATGTGAATCTCCAGGGCAGGGTTGGAAAACGCGTATTGCGACAAAGGGTGCCTCAAGCAGGCTTAAGTTCTTATGATCTGCATCAACAGATTGTATACAACTTTAGGCTATCAGGCTGATCAACACAATCTAACATCCGCCTCCACGGCAACCGGATATGATCGGCCCATCCCCCACTGGAGCCCGCGCCATGCCCCTCAATCAACTGTTCAACGGCCTGTTTGCCGCTTACGCCAGCGGTAAGTGAAGGCCAAGCGCGCTGCGAAGCTGCTACCATAGCGACCCAAGGCAGCCGCGCGCCGCCCACCCTCACCTTCGACCCTAGAGGATCGCCCATGGCCAAACCTAATTACTCCTTCGCCAAACGTCAGAGAGACTTGGCCAAGGAACAGAAGAAAGAGGAAAAGCTGCAACGCAAGAAAGCCGCTGCTGATGAAGAAGCGGGCGCACTGAACCCGGACGTCGACGCTGAAGCAACCGGCGACGACACTGAAACACCAAAAGATCCGGCTGAATAATTGATCGTTCCCACGCTCTGCGTGGGAATGCAGCCTGGGACGCTGCGCGTCCCGGCGCACCTGAAGCACGATCATTCCAGCGGCATCACCGTCACCCGCACCTCCGGGTCATGGTTCCCTCCCCCCAATATCACCCCGCGCAACGGCGACACATCGGAAAAGTCCCGGCCCCAGGCCAGGGTGATGTGCTCCAGTGCCGGCCGCACGTTATTCGTCGGATCGAAATCCACCCAACCCGACACCGGACAAAACACCGACACCCAGGCATGAGAAGCATCGGCGCCGATCAGCCGTGGCTGGCCGGGCGGCGGCTGGGTGAGCAGATAGCCGCTGATATAGCGCGCCGCCAGGCCCCGCGAGCGCAGGCAGGCAAGCATCAAGTGGGCGAAGTCCTGGCATACGCCGCGACGGCGCTCCAGCACTTCCACCAGCGGCGTGGCAACCTGAGTGGCTTCGGCATCGAAGGTGAATTCGCTGAAGATCTTCTGCATCAGCGCCTGCACGCCTATCAACAGGGGTGCGCCGGGCGGGAAGCAGCTTTCGGAGAACTCGACGAAGGTTCTTTTCAAATGCACGTAAGGCGATTCGAAGCGATAGCGGCAGGCTTCGATGATCTGCGGTGACAGCGGCTGGCTGCTGTAGGTAAAGCTGTCACGGGTGCGGTCCCACGCCGGCGACTGGCGCAAATCCAACGGCGGCCGCGCCAGCACTTCCACGGTCAGGCCGGCGTTGATCAGCAATTCGTCATGGGGCCGTTCGAACGCCAGGCGGGTGATCGGGTTGCCGAACACGTCCAGCTCATCGCGGCGTGACGAGGGCTGCGGGCTGATATCCAGGGTCTGCCAGGTGCACCGTTGCCACGCACAGGGCCGCGGCCATAAATGCGCCAGCTGCTGGGCCAGGGACACCGGGCTGTCGTAGTGATAATGGGTGTCATGGAAAATCTGATAGCGCGCACTCATCACACCGACACCGTTTGCTGGCTGACATCATCCACATGGGCAAAGTGGCGCAGGGCCAGGCGGTCCGACACTTGCCCGCTTTCATCGGCGACCGCTTGCAGCAGGTCGGCCAGGCCATCCAGGGCGGCGCGCACGCCGGATTCGCCGAACAGCGGGTTCTCCAGGCACCCCAGATCGAAACGCGCCAACTGTTCCACCAACGCTCCCAGGCCGGTTTCCCGTGGCACGCCGAAATCATCGTTCAAGCGACGCAAGGTGCGGCTCACCAGTTTGAGCTGGAACAGCACCGCATGGGGGTTCTGCTCGTCGAGCAACAACAGGTCGAGCACCGGAATCAGTTGCGGCACCGCCAGGTACCGCGAACGGTAGGTGATGCTGCTGTTGCCCAGTTCCAGCAACCATTCCAGCCCGGCCTGATCGAAGACCGCCACGCCGCGCAAAAACGCGGCAAGGCTGCCGCTCAGGAACTGCAGGCGCTCGATACGCCGGCCCATCATCAGGAAGCGCCAGCCCTCGTCGCGGGTCATATCGTCCAGGGCAAACCCGGACAGCGCCGCCAGGGACATCACCAGACGGTTGAGGAAGTCCAGCAACTCGCCGAAGTCCGGGGTTTCACGCTCCAATTCCATGGCTTCGCGTTGCAGCTCCACCAGCGCCTGCCAGTTTTCCCGGGACAACTTGCCGCGCACCTGGGACGCCGCCCACTGCAAGCGCTGCAAATTGGCGCGCAGGCTCGAGGGCCAGTCATCGCCGAGCAAGGCGGCCAGCAAGCGTTCGGGCAACTCGCCCTCTTCCGGCAACAGCCGCAGGCTTTCGCCCAGTTCGACCGCCGCCTGCAAGGCCAGCGGGTCGTCGCCGTCGACATAGCGCGCCAGCACAATACGCAGCCAGCGCGCGCTGTCATCGCAGCGCTCGCAATAACGGCCAAACCAGAACAGGTTCTCCACCACCCGAGACGGCAGATACGGATCGCGGCGCACCAGGTCGTGCGCGCCAATCACGCGCTGGGCGCGCCACTGCTCGCCACCGGGCGCACGTTCGCCGAGTACCCAGGTGTCCTTGCTCGCTCCGCCGCGTTGCATCGACACCACTTCGGCATCGGCTTCGGCGGCTACGCGGGTCAGGCCGCCGGGCAGCACACGGTAGCCGTCGTCACTGGCCACGGCGTACACGCGCATGCCGATGGCGCGGTGCTGCAAGTGGTCGTCCACGGTGTGCCACACCGGCGCCTGGGACAGCTGCGCCAGCTCCTGGGCAACATAGGCGTAGGGTCTGGCACGCATGCGGTCGGCCAGGGCCTGGCGTTGTTCGGCGTTCAGGTCGCGACCGAACACCGGGGCGAAACTCTGCGAGGGGAACGCCGGTTTGATCAACAACTGCGGCAGCTTCTCCAACGCCTCGGCCAGCACCGGCGCCTCGCCGCACCACCAGGTGGCGATGGACGGCAGGATCAGTGCTTCGCCAAATAAAAACTCATTGATCTTCGGCAGGAAGCCAAGCAGGCCCGGGGACTCCAGCACACCGCTGCCCAGGGCATTGGCCACCAGCACATTGCCCTGGCGCACGGCATCCAGCAGGCCCGGGACGCCGAGCGCCGAATCGGTGCGCAGCTCCAGGGGGTCGCAGAAGTCGTCATCCAGGCGCCGCATGATTGCGTGAACGCGGCGCAAGCCACTGAGGGTCTTGAGAAACACGGTGCTGTCGCGCACGGTGAGGTCGCCGCCTTCCACCAGGGGGTAGCCGAGCTGACGCGCGAGGTACAAATGTTCGAAATAGCTTTCGTTGAAGCGCCCCGGCGTCAGCAGCACGATCAACGGTGGCTGGTCATCGCCGGGCGCCTGGCGGGCCAGGGTTTCCTGGAGCGTGCGGAAGAAACCGGTGAGGTGTTGCACCTGCAGGTCACGGTAGAGGTCCGGGAAGGCGCGGGACACGATGGTGCGGTTTTCCAGGGCATAGCCGGCGCCCGACGGGGCCTGGGTTCGGTCGGCCGTCACCCACCAGCGTCCATCCGGCGTGCGGGCCAGGTCCACGGCGTACAGGTGCAGGAAAGCTCCGTCCGGTGGCTGGATACCCTGGCACGGCCACAGGAAGTTGTTGTGACCGAATACCAGCTCGGCGGGCAGCAGGCCTTCCTTGATCAGGCGCTGCGGCCCATAGAGGTCGGCGAGCACGGCATTGAGCAGGCGCGCCCGCTGGGCAATGCCGGCCGACAGGTGCTGCCACTCGTCAGCGGCCAGCACGTGGGGCAACAGGTCCAGTTCCCATGGGCGATCGGCGCCCTTGGGATCGGCGTAGACGTTATAGGTTACGCCGTTTTCCTGGATCTGCCGGGTCAGCAATGCCTGGCGCTGGGCCAGTTGGGCTGGCGTGCTGCGTTGCAGGTGGTCGAGCAGGCGCTGCCAATGGGCACGCACTGCGCCGCTGTCATCCAGCAGTTCGTGATAGGTGCCCGGAGTCAGCGGGTAACGGTCGAGCAAATCGGACATGGAACGCTCGGCAGAGGCAAGGGGGCTCAGGTTAACTCAACAAACACTGCAAATCCTTGTGGGAGGACCCTCCCACATTTGGATTGTCATTCAATCATTTTTATTAGGGAAGCGGCGCAGATCCAGCGTCATCGGCAATTCATCGTTCACCACCACAGTCGGCACGCAGAGCTTACCTGGACTATGCCCCAAGCGGAAAAACCGCGCCATCCGCCGGCTCTCGGCTTCATTGGCATTCACCGGCAAGCTGTCGTAATTGCGCCCGCCCGGATGGGCCACATGGTA
Organism: Pseudomonas sp. 24 E 13; assembly: GCF_900004715.1. Lineage (NCBI taxonomy): Bacteria > Pseudomonadati > Pseudomonadota > Gammaproteobacteria > Pseudomonadales > Pseudomonadaceae > Pseudomonas > Pseudomonas sp. 24 E 13. The sequence continues at coordinate 102,934 of NZ_CVTO01000112.1, read as the reverse complement.
CTGGCAACCGCCCAGCGAGCGCTGCATCCAGGTGTCCACCAGGTCGAACACCAGTGGCGCATGCACCGCGATGGTCGGCTGCAGGCAGTTGGCCGGTTGCCAGGCGCGGTAACGCACCCCGGCGACAAACTCGCCGACGCGGCCGGTCGGCTGCAGCGGCACCGGGATGCCATTGCAGGTCAGTACATAACGTTGCGGTGCCAAGCCGCTCAACTTCACTTGCAGACGTTCCAGGGATGAGTCCACATAGCGCACCGTACCGCCGACCGCGCCCTCCTCGCCCAGCACATGCCAGGGTTCCAGGGCCTGGCGCAGTTCCAGCTCGATACCGCTGACGGCATAGTCGCCGACCTTGGGAAAACGAAACTCCAGGTGCGCGGCAAACCACTCGGCGCGCAGCGGATAACCGGCGGCATTGAGCTCGGCGATCACATCGGCGAAGTCCTGCTCGATAAAGTGCGGCAACAGGAAGCGATCATGCAGTTCGGTGCCCCAGCGCGCCAACTTCGGTGGCGCGTAAGGTTCACGCCAGAACCGCGCGACCAGCGCCCGCAACAGCAACTGCTGGGTGAGGCTCATGCGCGCATGGGGCGGCATTTCAAAGGCGCGCAGTTCCAGCAGGCCCAGGCGGCCGGTGGCGCCATCGGGGGAATAGAGCTTGTCGATGCAGAACTCGGCGCGATGGGTATTGCCCGTGACGTCGATCAGCAGGTTGCGCAGCAGACGGTCGACCAACCAGGGCGGGCATTCTTCGCCCGGCGCGGGCATTTGCGCAAAGGCGATTTCCAGCTCATACAGCGCGTCGTTGCGCGCCTCATCCACTCTCGGCGCCTGGGACGTGGGGCCGATAAACAGGCCGGAAAACAGATAGGACAGCGAGGGGTGGTTGTGCCAATAACTGATCAAGCTGCGCAGCAGATCAGGCCGGCGCAGAAACGGTGAATCCTTGGGCGTGGCGCCGCCCAGCACGAAATGGTTGCCGCCGCCGGTGCCGGTATGACGACCGTCGATCATGAACTTTTCCGTGGTCAGGCGGGTTTGCCGCGCCTCTTCGTAGAGGAATTCGGTGCGCTCCACCAACTCGTCCCAGGTGGCGGACGGCTGCACGTTAACCTCGATCACGCCGGGGTCCGGCGTCACTCGGAAATTGCTCAGGCGTGTATCCGAAGGCGGTTCGTAGCCTTCCAGCAGCACCGGGCAATGCAGTTCTTCGGCGGTCGCCTCGATGGCGGTCACCAGCTCCAGGTAATCCTCGACGCGCTCCAGCGGCGGCATAAACAGGTACAGGCGTCCTTCCCGCGCTTCGGCGCACAGCGCAGTGCGGGTGAGCCAGTCGGCGGATTCATCGACCTGCGGCATGCGCTCATCACTCGGGGCCGGCTCGTCATGACTGTGCAGTTGGGCAGTGGTCGGCAGCGCCGGTTGGTCCTGATTCGGGTCGGTCGGATGCACAAACGGATATTCCGCAGCCGTCACCCACGGCTGCGAGGCCAGCGGCAGTCGATAACCCAACGGCGAATCGCCCGGCACCAGGCGGCAATGGTTGTCGCGCAGGTACCAGCGCCCGCTCTGCCAGCGATCATTGGCGGCGGTGCGCGCCAGCGGCAGCACCTGGCCGATGACTTTATCCAGGCCCTGGTTGAAGACTTTGCGCAGGCGCTCGCGCTCCAGGTCATCGCTCAGGCGCGGGTCCTGGGCGGTGACGTTTTGCGGTAGCGCCCCCTCGCGCCACAGGTAGTAAAAATTGTCTTCAAACGCGGGGAACACAAAACGGGCCGGCAGCTTGAGACGCTCGGCGACACTGGCCAGGAAGCGCCCGGCCAGTACGCCATCCGCGCCGTAGTCGGCTTGTTCATCGGCGATCAACGCGCTGTTGTGCCAGATCGGCACGCCGTCGCGGCGCCAGTAGCAGTTCAGGGACCAGCGCGGCAACTGCTCGCCGGGGTACCACTTGCCCTGGCCGAAATGCACCAGGCCCTGCGGCGCGTAGTGCCTGCGCAGGCGCTGGAACAGCTCGGCGGACAAGCGACGCTTGTCCGGGCCCAAGGCGGCGGTATTCCATTCGGCGCCGTCGGGGTCATCGATAGAGACGAACGTCGGTTCGCCGCCCATGGTCAGGCGCACATCGTCCCTGTGCAGGTCAGCATCAATCTGCCGGCCCAGGGCCTGGATCGCCAGCCATTGCTCTTCGGTGTAGGGCTTGGTCACCCGTGGCGCTTCCCAGAGGCGCTCCACCGACATCTCGTGGCTGAACTCGCATTCGCACGGCTCAACCAAGCCACTGATCGGTGCCGCAGAAGACGGATCGGGGCTGCAGGCCAACGGGATATGGCCTTCACCAGCGAACAAGCCCGAGGTGGCATCCAGGCCGATCCAGCCGGCGCCGGGCAGATACACCTCGCACCAGGCGTGCAGGTCGGTGAAATCCACGTCGGTGCCGGAGGGGCCATCCAGGGCTTTGACATCGGCGGTGAGCTGGATCAGATAGCCGGAGACAAACCGCGCCGCCAACCCGAGGTTGCGCAGCAGCTGCACCAGCAGCCAGGCCGAATCGCGGCATGAGCCCGAGGCATTTTCCAGGGTGAACTCCGGGGTTTGCACCCCCGGCTCCATGCGGATCAGGTAGCCGATATCGGCGGCCAGGCGCTGGTTGAGTCCGACCAGAAAATCCACGGCCGGCAGCGGCGTGCGGTCGATACCGGCCAGGTAGGCGGCAAACTTCGGCGTCAGCGGCAACGTTTCCAGGTAGGGCGCCAGTTCGCGCTGCTCATCGGCGGCATAGCTGAAAGGGATGTTTTCGGCGTAGGGCTCGAGGAAAAAATCGAATGGATTGAATACCGCCATCTCGGCGACCAGATCGACCTCTACGCGCAGCTCGTCAGTCTTTTCCGGAAATACCAGACGCGCCAGATAATTACCCTGGGGGTCCTGCTGCCAGTTGATAAAGTGCTGCTCGGGCAGCACCTTCAGCGCATAGGACAGTATCCGCGTGCGGCTATGGGCCGCCGGGCGCAATCGCACAATTTGCGGGCCGAGTTCGACAGCACGGTCGTAGCGGTAATGCGTAACGTGGTGCAACGCGACATGAATCGACACGGCGGCCTCCTGCGAGCCAGGGCATGGGCACAACGCGCGCAAGACTTATGCCAGAGCGGCGGTCATTGCGCTTTATCGTGGGAACCGCCGCAGTACAGCACCAAAATGGCGCCAACGGTGGCGTCATGGTGCGAAGGCTGCACATATTTATGGCGAACGCCTGGAGGGAGGTGGTGAATCTACCCAGTCATGGGGCCTTGTGCCTGGCGCCGATGGCTTGCCGCAGGTGGCGAATTTTAACCAATTTGGCTCGCATCTCTCGCTGCCCCTTGCTGTTGAGTATCAGCAGCCCGAACAGTGGAAAAACCAGCGCCAACCCATAAAGAACAGGATGAGGGGCGTATTGGAACATCGGCAACACAAACAGCAGGCAGGCCACGTAGATACCGACCATCAACCATGTCCAAGAGGGTTTGCCGCGCAAAATCATAAAGTTGCTGTGCACCGTCAGCAGCGTGAACACGGCCCCGGCCAGCATGATCTTGCGCCCGACTTGCGCAAGGGGCGCATCAGCAAAATAGGTGACGAACGCCAGCGCCATGGCCAACGCCAATGAAAAATACGCCGCAAATACGCCGCCCAGAAATGTCAGAAAGTAATGCCTGAAAAAGTCCCGGAGCGTCATCAGTTCGCCCATTCTTTTACTTCCTCGTACAACTGAACCGACGCTATCGGGGGCAAGCCCCCGATAGCAATCTGATAGGCGCCACCATACCAAACAGGCTCAGCACCTACCACAAAGCGAAACGCCAACCCGAGACTGGCGTTTTACAGGCCTGCGCGGCCGCCTGGTTTAGCGCGAGATCGTAACGCGGGCCAGACTTCCTGGTGAAGGTGCGAATACAGGTGGTGAATCTACCCAATCAACGGGCTCTACGCTGGGCAACGACGGCCTGTCGCAAGCGCCGTATTTCATGTAGCCGCTGACGCATTTCGCGGTGGCGCTTGCTGTTGAGCAACAGTAAGCCCAGCAGTGGGAACAAAACCGCCGAACCGTACACCAGGCGGTTGAGGTCGTACTGAATCATCGGCAAGACGAACAACAGGCATGCGCCGAGGTATCCCGCCACCAGCCTGGCCGCCCAGGGATAGCCACGCGCGATCATCACGTTGCCAAACACCAGCACCACCACCAGCAGCAGAATCGCAGCCCCCGAATAGCTGGACTTGAGCGCTGGCTCTACCCCACGCAAATAGGTCACGCCCGCAGTGGAAACTGCGACTGAGCCGGAGAAGATCGCCATGAAGACGGTGCCCATGAACACCGGAAAATAACGGGCGAGAAAACTGCGCATATCGGGGAAGCCGCTCATTCGGTCAAATCCTCGTACAAGCCGATCGCAATGGTGCTGGCCGTACCGACATGCCCGGTTCGATAGCTACCGGCGATGCCCAATAGGCCGCCCAGCGCATCTTTCAATTGGGTCAGCGTGGCGTGGCGGATTTCGGTGGAGCTGTAGCTCTTGGTCAGCTTGCCAGCGCGCTGCTGCAGCTTGAGCAACTTGGGCGTCAGGCTCGGATCGCGCAGGCTGAGCAACTCCTTGGTCAATTTCTTGCGTTCCTGACGGCTCAGGCCCTTGAGCAGCTCATACCAACTCTTACCCAACGCGGCGGCCTTGTTGGCTTTGAGCAGCCTGACCGTGGTCAAGGCCCCCGTGCCGATCCCCACCAGCGAGGCCGCATCGAGGATGGGTGAAACCGCGCCATACCATTCGGCGTCGTCCATGCGGTCGTTCGCATCGGGATCAAGTATTTCGTTATAGGTACGCGCCACGCCAAATCCGCATTGGGCGCTGCTCGCCAGCGCCGCAGTGACGCCGATACCCACCACAAACGCACTGGCACCCGCAGTGAACGGCACAGCGACGCTGCCGCTGAATACAACGATCCAGCCGATCACCGCTGCGCCACATGAAAGGCCCATATCAAACGCCTCTTTCCTCAGACGTCCTTCGCGGGGGTCGGTCTTCACCTGCTCTACAAACTGTGCGGGCGAGATGTATTTCTGCGCCTCGCGCAAGATGATGCGCTTGGGCCTGATACTGCAGATGGGCTTGAATTCGCGCAGAGTGATAACGTTGAGGTCAGCGTCGATATACACAACGCCAGCCCCGACGATGCCCGGATCGGCGTCGATAGCTGCAAACAACCGCGGCAGGTTGATCTGACTTTCAATACGCTGGCGCGCCATGAACTGGGAGCGGTTGGAGTCCATGCCGATGCTGAGCAGGGGGTTGCTCATGGGGGTGATCTTCCTTGAAGGGGGTGACGGAACTGACGCTATCGGGGGCAAGCCCCCTCCCACATTTTGAATGTATACACGCATCAACGTGTGGGAGGGGGCTTGCCCCCGATAGCAATCTGATAGGCGCCACCATACCAAACAGGCTCACCACCGACTAGAAAGCAAAACGCCAGCACGAGGCTGGCGTTTGGCATGTCAGGCTGCGATCAACGCGGCACCACCGGCTTGCGCACAGGCTTGCCGCCTTTGCCCTTCGCCGCATCGGTACGTTCCTTCGCCGCCTGTTTGTTGCGCGCCTGCGCCGCCGCCTTGGCTTGCTCGCGCTTGTCCCACGGGTTGCTGCCATCACTGCCACGCGGTGGCAGGCCGGTGTGCTGGGTGAGGATTTTGGTGGTGGTTTCCCTGGCGACCTTGTGGCTGCCGGCCGGCGTCGAGTTCTTGCGACGCGCGCTCTGGTAGCTGTCGGTGCTCGGCTGGTGCAGCGGAATCAGTTGGTCCTTGCCCGGCCCGATCAGGTCGGCGCGGCCCATGCGGGTCAGCGCTTCACGCAGCATCGGCCAGCCCTTGGGGTCGTGGTAGCGCAGGAACGCCTTGTGCAGGCGGCGCTGCTCTTCGCTCTTGACGATGGTCACCGCATCGCTCTTGTAGGTGACCTTGCGCAGCGGGTTCTTGCCCGAGTGGTACATCGCGGTGGCGGTGGCCATCGGCGACGGATAGAACGCCTGCACCTGGTCGGCACGGAAGCCGTTGCCCTTGAGCCACAGGGCCAGGTTCATCATGTCTTCATCGGTGGTGCCGGGGTGAGCGGCGATGAAGTACGGGATCAGGTACTGTTCCTTGCCCGCTTCCTTGGTGTACTTCTCGAACATGCGCTTGAACTTGTCATAGCTGCCGATGCCCGGTTTCATCATCTGGTTGAGCGGACCTTCCTCGGTATGCTCCGGGGCGATCTTCAGGTAGCCACCGACGTGGTGGGTCACCAGTTCCTTGACGTATTCCGGCGACTCAACGGCAAGGTCGTAACGCAGGCCGGAGGCGATCAGGATCTTCTTCACACCCGGCAACGCACGGGCGCTGCGGTACAGCTGGATCAGCGACGAGTGGTCGGTGTTCAGGTTCGGGCAGATGCCAGGGAACACGCACGACGGCTTGCGGCACGCGGATTCGATTTCCGGGCTCTTGCAGGCGATGCGATACATGTTCGCGGTCGGCCCACCGAGGTCGGAGATCACGCCGGTAAAGCCCGGCACCTTGTCGCGGATCTCTTCGATCTCGCGAATGATCGACTCTTCGGAACGGTTCTGGATGATGCGGCCTTCGTGCTCGGTGATCGAGCAGAAAGTGCAGCCGCCGAAGCAGCCACGCATGATGTTCACCGAGAAGCGGATCATGTCGTAGGCCGGGATCTTCTCCTTGCCGTACGCCGGGTGCGGGACACGGGCGTAAGGCATGCCGAACACGTAGTCCATTTCTTCGGTGGTCATCGGAATGGGCGGCGGGTTGAACCACACGTCGACTTCACCGTGCTTCTGCACCAGGGCGCGGGCGTTGCCTGGGTTGGTTTCCAGGTGCAACACGCGGTTGGCGTGGGCGTAGAGCACCGCGTCGCCACGGACTTTTTCCACCGAAGGCAGGCGGATGACGGTCTTGTCGCGGGTCATGCGCGGGCTGGCCAGGATCTGTACGACCTTGGCTTCTTCCGGGTCGTCCACCGCGCCTTTTTCCTGCTCGATGGCGCAAGCCTGGGTGTCCTGGGTATTGACGTACGGGTTGATGATCTTGTCGACCTTGCCCGGGCGGTCGATGCGCGTGGAGTCCACTTCATACCAGCCCGCCGGGGTGTCACGGCGAATGAACGCGGTGCCGCGCACGTCGGTGATGTCTTCGATCTTATGGCCCCACGACAGGCGCTGGGCCACTTCGACGATGGCCCGCTCGGCGTTGCCGTACAGCAGGATATCGGCGGTGGCGTCGATCAGGATCGAGTTGCGCACACGGTCCTGCCAGTAGTCGTAGTGGGCGATGCGGCGCAGGGAGGCTTCGATACCGCCAAGCACGATTGGCACGTTCTTGTAGGCTTCCTTGCAACGCTGGCTGTACACCAGGCTCGCACGGTCCGGGCGTTTGCCGGCCATGCCGCCAGGGGTGTAGGCGTCGTCGGAGCGGATTTTCTTGTCGGCGGTGTAACGGTTGATCATCGAGTCCATGTTGCCGGCCGCGACGCCGAAGAACAGGTTCGGCTCGCCGAGCTTCATGAAGTCGTCTTTGGACTGCCAGTTCGGCTGCGCAATGATCCCGACGCGAAAGCCCTGGGACTCCAGCAGCCGGCCGATGATCGCCATGCCGAACGACGGATGGTCAACGTAGGCATCACCGGTGACGATGATGATGTCGCAGGAATCCCAGCCAAGCTGATCCATCTCCTCCCTGCTCATCGGCAGGAATGGCGCAGGACCGAAACATTCGGCCCAGTACTTGGGATAGTCAAATAACGGCTTGGCTGTTTGCATGACGGTGACCGGTGTTGAGATGAAAAATCGCGGGCGCGGAATATAGCACAAATTTTGACCAATTCCGACGACAGTGGTCGGCTTTTAGCCACGCCGCGCCCGACGGCGCTTATAGCCCGGTTTTGCTGGTGGCAGGGCCCGCATGGGGGTGCTGATCACTCGTCGTCATTGACGGTGCAGCGGCCGGGGCGTTTTCAGCGCACAGCTTTATGCACCGCTTCTTTCGATACTGTCCGCCCTAATGTCGCTCGGTCCTTTCAACAGAGCGCCTGCCAGGCTGCCATGCCAAGCGCTCTCTTCCTGAGCACACACCATGACCAACTCAGTCACCCCTGATGCAGAGCAACCTGCATTACTCACCAATGCAAGCTGGGCCGAACAACAGATTTATCAGCTGATACAGGAAAACGTAACCGCCTTCATGGGCAAGATGGGCGTGGATGAGCAAAAAGAATACCTGCGCCTGAGCAAAGAGCTGGTGGAGCGCGAGCAAACCCTTGGCAACGCCCTCACAGCTCTTTACGACGACCTGAGCCAGCAAATGGTCGACGCTCTGGAGCGCGCGCTGAAGAGCAAAACCGGCACGGCCATCAATTCGCGTACTACCTACCTGAAGACGCGGATCCGGCAGTTGCCGGTCTCCCCGGATGACCTCCCCGCCAACGATCGCCTGGGCAACAACGTGCGTATCTACAAAGAGGACCTGGGCATACGTGAGTACGAACGCTCGATCACCTTGCTGGAGGCCGCGTATCGCAACTTCGGGTTTACCGCGTATTTCTCCACCGAAGAACAACGCGCCAGCTCTATCAGCGGCGACGTCATCAGCGTCAAAGAGTTCGTGGGCGTGGCAAGGAGCGTGGACATCGGCAAGCGCATCAGCGACTACATCGAAAAAGAGTTCATGAAGCGCCTGTCCACCCCGCTCTCCGGCCTGCAAGGCACCAAGCTGCTGGTCGCTTTGAGGGACGCCTATCGCACCAATGAGTCCTGGAGTATCAGCGAGCGGGAATTCAATGACCTCAAAAGCTGGCTGTTCGACACCAGCGTGCATTGGGACCTCTACCAACTGGACGCCGGCGGCGACAAGATTGCCTTGCCGTTTTTCACTCGTCGCTTTGATACGCCAGACGGTTCTTGCGTCTACAGTTATTTCCCGGACCGCCCCAACGGCGCACTACGGCGGCACGCCTCTGGGCAAGAAGCCGTGGACGCCCTGCAGAACCAGATCCGCAACGACGTGGGGCTGGCACACTTCAGTTGGTTCATGAAGGCCATCTCCCTGAACAATCAGGAAAAGCTGCGAGCCTTCATCAAACCGCTGAATGTCAACCGGGACGACCTCTCCTGGCACGCACGGATCCTGTACGACCTGTTTGCCAGCAAGACCCCAAACAGGCAAAAACTGGCGGTGGAAAAAATCGGCACGGACATCCGCAGCCTCGCCCTCACCTTGCCGATCTACCAGTCGTGGCCAATCCAATCGGACCTTATCCGACTGGCGCGCACCAATAAAATGGCGGACCGCGAGGCCGCCGTTGCGTTGGCCACCTATCTGGTCAGCGAGACCTTGTCGATGCTGCTGATTCCGCTCCCCGGTGGCGTGACCGGCTTGGGCAAAATCATGCTGGTCGCAATGCTGGGCACCCTCGTCTACCAGACCTGGTCTGCCATTGTGGCGCTGCGCCGAGGCCAGCAGGCAGAGCTGGTGCAAGCCGTCGGCGACATTCTTGACCTGCTGGTGGGGCTGCGTTTACAGGGGGCGGCGGCCAAGTTGTCTGCCCGCCGCACCCGTCGGTTGATGAGCGCGCTGGGCAACCCCAACTACGCTATTGCCACAGACGGCAAGCCAGGGTTGTGGTTCATCAACGACTACACACAAATCGACCCGAACTACCTGACAGGACTTGAACAAAACCCTCAAGGCCTGTTTGAAAAGGGCGGCCGCAGCTACATCAAGCTGCAGGTCGACAACCAAACCAAATTCGCCCAGGTCACCCTCGAGAAGAGCTCCGGGCGCTATCAACTGGACATGCCGGGCTCTTCAAGCATTCACCCCTATGTCACTTACTCGGCCAAACATGACCGCTGGACACTCGACTCCATCGATACCCGCGCGCTGAACGAAGCCCAATTGCTGCAGCACATGATCTCGCCCAGCGAACTGCCGTTGAGCCCGACCGCCAGCAAGCGCGCGTTGGATGTCGCAGCCGTTGATCGCCAGGAATTGCTGGATATCTGGTTCGATCGCCGGCCCGGCCCTGTCGCCTTGACACAAGCCATCGAGAATCAGCAACTGCGCGAAGGGCTCACCCAGCTGCAAACAGCGCTAGAGCGCAGCGATGGCCCGCTGCCGCCCATCGCCGACCAGATCATGCCTGCACTACTGGCAGACCTGGGCACCTGCACGATCAAGCTGTACACCCCTGACGGCAAAACCTTGCTGTCCAGCTACACCCCGGTGCTCGCGCCCCACACACAACCGTTGGCCACCATCGAGCTGCGCCAGGAGGGGCGTGATCGTTACCTGGCACCGGCATTTGGCTCGCCGGTCGGCTCACTCATGCAACAGGTCTTGCAGGAACATGAACGACTCATCCCGGGTAGCACGTTGGGTCAGGCAGGTCACGGCAGTGAAGCGCACCACCTGGCGAGCCGATTGCTTGAGCTGAGAAAAAAACTCGCGGCACACCTTCAGACGCATCAAGCAGCCGTGTATGAGGCGTTACGCGATGGCCGACTGCGCGACCACATGAATGCACAACATCCAGCCACTCGGTTTGCACCCACGGCACTGTTTGAGCAGACAGCCGGTGGTGACCCCGCCATCAGCCTGTTGCGGCGTCGCTTTCCGGACCTGTCACGAGCAATGGCCGCAGATTTGCTAAGGCGTCATCCCGCATTACGCGACATCGGCCTTTACTCGTTCCTGGAGGCTCCAGTACGCGAAGCCATTCACAAGAGTATTCAACAAAGTACCATCACTGAGGCGCTCAACGCACTTTCGGACCCGAGCGGCCTCGGGCTCAACGCGCACAGCCAGGCCCTGTTCTGCAACCTGCTGACGCTCTTGCCGGGTTGGCCGAGCGACCTCGGTGTAAAGGTTTACCAAGGCGCCACCGATCAGACCGGGCGGATCACCCACCGAGGCTCACTGCTGGACACCTATGGGAGCGAAGACGCAGACAGCTTCGTCATGCTGGTCAAGTCCGGCACTGAATATGCCGGCTACCTACAGGGCAGTGGCGAACTGACAACGGCCGTCGCCGGGCAGAACAGCCTACTCGGCGCCACCCTGCGCGCGCTCACCGAAACCCAACGCAATGAATTGGGCCTTGAGCCCCACGACATCGCCGTGCTGGCCCAGGACGTGCTTGAACAGGCGCACGTACAACAGGCGCATCTGCCGCAATTCCTCACACCTTCGCGGGAGGCGCCGCTATCAACCTCAAGCATCAGTGCTTTCCGGATACCCCACTGGCATGTGCCAGACAATGCCGATGCAGACGGCATCCACGCCATGGGCGAGCGTCGATACGTGACCATCGACAACGGCACCTACCGGGTCATGCTCGACCGCGACGCTTCCTCGGCGACTGGCAAAGTCTGGCGCATCGTCAAACCGGGCGATCCGGTAGCAATGGACGAGGCTAACGTCTACAACAGCAGCCGCCTCGGTGAAAGCCATGCCATCCGACGCAACGCCGCCAATGTGTGGGTCAGCGCCCTCGTCGGTGCTCCGGGGGGTGTACGAGGCGAATGGCATGACTGGTCGTTCTTTCGGCAATTGGCCGACAGTGCCAGCGCCCTCTTGAATCAACTGCGCAGTCCGCAGCGGCGAGTACACACACTGTTTCCGTCGTTTGACCAGGGACAGATCAACGCCTTTATCCAGTCTCTGGGCAACGACATTGCCGGCGGACTGGCTCGACGAGAAACCGAATACAGAACCCTCGGCAGGGAGTTGAAAGCATGGCGGCATGCGAACGCATCCGAATCTGCAAGCTGGCCCAGGCTCGTTACCGATGAGGTCAAACGCTGCTGGCGTCGTGAGACCGGGACATCACTCAGGATGCCGCCGGGTACGGCTGCGCTTCCAGGACTGAAAGCCGACTTCAGCCATGTACGGAAGTTGGAACTTGTGTCGATCAACTGGTCGGACGGGGCCGATACGTTCCTGGGCAATTTCTCCAATCTGGAGCGACTGAGCATCACCCACTCCAAACTCGACAGGCTTCCCACAGCGGTCAGCGAAATGAGCCAATTAACCTCGCTGAACGTGAGCTCGAACCAGATCAGGCTGGATGTACCCAGCGCTGAAAAATTGGCCGGCCTGGCCCAGCTTGAACATATCGATCTGTCGGAAAACCCGCTGGGGATAACACCCGATTTCAGTGGCATGCCGAAACTGCAAACCCTGGACCTCAGCAGTACACAGATCGATCAATGGCCAATAGGCCTGCTGAGTCAAACCAACCTGAAAAGCGTCAAACTGCTCAATAACCGCCTGCGCGCAGTGCCTGAAATCTGCCTGAACCCACCGACCGATCAATTGGAGGCCATCGTCCGGATCAATAACGTCACGCAGCTGCAAGGCAATGACTTCCCCGCTAAATACTGGAGAAAATTCGACAGCTATTGGCGCAATCTGCATGAAAACCATCCGAACCTGATCAACAACGCAATCGACAGCGCGTTTGACTGTGGCAATCCAAGGGTTGAAAGGTATCGGCGGATGTATCCGGGCAAGAGCATCAAGCAAAGTCGAGAGTTTCTCTGGGGGCTCCCCAAAGGAACAGTGGCGGCAGAGCTGGACAGGCTGGAACTTGAGTTCAATCAACTCCAATCACAGTTGGACGCCTGGGCCTTTTCGGGAGGCGTTCGCCGTCAGGGCTACGTTCGCGCAGGCCAATTGGCAACCAATGCAGTGACTCGGGGGGATCGCGACATCGCTAAAGCTCGTATTCTGAGTTGCTGGAGACGAGAAACACCACAGATGCTGGCCAATGACGGCACACCGATCGGCCTGCAACTCGATCTCAGTGGACTGACACTGCCGAGCCTGCCAGACCTTGACGTAGACTTCAGCCACGTAGGCTCACTCAAGCTGGATAATATGAACCTGAGTGTTTCCCCGGAAAGCTTCCTGACGCGATACCGACACGTACGCTGGCTGAACCTGGCAGACAATCAGCTCAGGGACCTTCCCCCGGCATTGGGCGAGATGCACGGCCTTACGCGCTTGTATCTGCATAACAACCGTATTCGCCTGACCCCGGACACCGCCCGCATCCTGGCGGAACGCGTCACGCTCAGAGCGCTCTTGTTACAGGGAAACCAACAGCTCGGCGTGACCCCCGACTTCAGCCAGATACCCGATATCCGCTCGATTAATCTGTCGGGCACAGGCATTGAGACATGGCCGACGGGCCTGGCGGAGCAGCCGCTGCTGGACACGATCAACCTGAATGCCAACCGGATTACAGAGATCCCTGACGCCGTCATCGCGCCTACAGATGCGCTCCTGGCCCAGGCGGCCCGACTCAATAACGTGACCTCTGTTACCGGCAATCCATTGTCCGATCAGACGTTGACGCGGGTCGCGCAATACGCAGAACGGTTGATCACAGCCGGGCTCGCCCAAGTGGGGCAGCCGAACCGTCTAGTGGTCACATCCACCGAAAACAGGTCACCGGCACCCTTTAGAAATCGGGGCGACGAGTCGTTTCGACGCTTGACCAACGGACTGGCCTCCGCCCAGGTTTCCGCCAGGCGGGCGCAATGGAATATGCTGCGCGAACAGCAGGGAGCGGAGCCTTTCTTCGACCTGCTCAGGCGCCTGGAGCAACTGGGTACGGGCCAGCAGGATCACCGGCGAAGAGTCTGGGAGTTGATCGACGCCATCTCCGAAAACAGTCCGGAGTCCGAACAGCTGCGCAGAGAAGTTTTCGATCGGGCCGGCGAACCTGCGTGCTGCGACCGAGCGGCGTTCTCGTTTGGCAACCTGGAGGTCGCGGTCCTGGTATACAGGGCCCTGAGTCAAGCCATGGACCAATCACAAGGCAAGGCGCTGTCGGCATTGTCCAGAGGGCTGTTCCGTTTGCACGAAGTGGACAAGTTCGCCTCAGCCGACATCCAGCGCAGCGAGATGATCGTCAACGATCCGACGGTATCGGAAGAAGGGAAACGCCCCCATCGCCTGCGCCTGAGTGAGGAAGTCGAGATCAGGCTGGCTTATCGCTACGGTCTCAAGGATCGCCTCCAGCTGCCCGGACAGCCTCAGCGGACGGCCTTTACCCAGATGGGTGACGTCACTCAGGACAGGCTGGATAGCGCTTATGAAAAAATCGTGGCCCTGGATAATTCACCTGAGGAATTCCAGGCACTGGTTTCCAGGGAGTTCTGGCAGGTCTATATAACCAACAAATACCGAGCGCAATTCGAAGCGCAGCGCCAACCCGCTCAGGAACGATTGAATGCATTACGTGACAGTTTTGTCGCCGGACTGCTGCCGGAAGCAGACTACAAGAAGCAAACCGATGACGAGCAGGCCCAGCTCGCTATCGAAGAAGCCGAGCTGATCCAGACACTGACTCGGCAAGTGCTGGCCGAATGATCCCGGCCAGCGGTTACTCGTCGTCGTCGAAGTTGTAACTGCCCGGCGCCAGGTTCTCGAAGCGCGTGTACTTACCGATGAACGCCAGGCGAATAAAGCCGATCGGGCCGTTCCGCTGCTTGCCGATGATGATCTCGGCGATGCCCTTGTGTTCCGTTTCGGGGTGGTACACCTCGTCGCGGTACACGAACATGATCACGTCGGCATCCTGCTCGATTGCCCCGGATTCACGCAAGTCGGAGTTCACCGGGCGCTTGTTGGGGCGTTGTTCCAGGGAACGGTTGAGCTGGGACAGCGCCACGACCGGGCAGTTGAATTCCTTGGCCAGGGCTTTCAGGGAACGGGAGATTTCGGAAATCTCGTTGGTACGGTTGTCGCCGCTCGAACCCGGGATCTGCATCAACTGCAGGTAGTCGATCATGATAAGGGCGATATCGCCGTGTTCACGCACCAGGCGGCGGGTACGCGCACGCATCTCTGAAGGGCTGATACCGGCGGTGTCATCGATGAACAGCTTGCGGTCGTTGAGCAGGTTGACCGCCGAGGTCAGGCGCGGCCAATCGTCGTCTTCCAGCTGACCGGAACGCACCTTGGTCTGGTCGATACGGCCGAGCGACGACAGCATACGCATGATCAGCGATTCGCCTGGCATCTCGAGGGAATACACCAGCACCGCCTTGTCGCTGCGCAGTACGGCGTTTTCCACCAGGTTCATTGCAAAGGTGGTCTTACCCATCGACGGACGACCGGCGACGATGATCAGGTCGGACGGCTGCAGGCCGCTGGTCTTTTCGTCGAGGTCGGTGTAGCCGGTGGAAATGCCGGTAATCGCCGCATCCGTGTTGAACAGGGTATCGATGCGGTCGATGGCTTTGGTCAGCAGGTCGTTGACGCTGACCGGCCCGCCGGTTTTCGGACGGGCTTCGGCGATCTGGAAGATCTGGCGCTCGGCTTCGTCGAGGATTTCGGCGGCGGTGCGGCCTTCGGGGTTGAAGGCGCTGTCGGCGATTTCGGTGCTGATGCCGATCAACTGGCGCAAGGTGGCGCGCTCGCGGACGATCTGCGCATACGCCTTGATGTTGGCGACGGACGGCGTGTTCTTCGCCAGCTCACCGAGGTAGCCCAGGCCGCCGACCTGCGAGGTCTGGCCTTCCTTGTCCAGTTGCTCGGCCAGGGTCACCACGTCGATCGGTGAGTTCTGGTCGGCCAGCTTGGCGATGGCGCGGAAGATCAGGCGGTGGTCATGGCGATAGAAGTCACCGTCCGAGACTTGATCCAGCACGCGTTCCCAGGCGTTGTTGTCCAGCATCAAGCCACCGAGCACGGCCTGTTCGGCCTCGATGGAATGCGGCGGCACCTTCAGGGCAGCGGTTTGCAGATCGTATTGCTCAGGAGCGGAGATTTCGTTCATGGCCACTTGAAATTTGGGGTGTGTAAAAAAACAAAAGGCACGACCTGTAAACAGGATCGTGCCCGATGTTAACCGGCTGACACACGAGGTGCCAGTCAGTTAGGTGCGACTTAAGCTGCTACCACGACAACGCGTACGGTGGCTTCAACTTCGGCGTGCAGGTGCACGGCTACGTCGAATTCGCCTACGTTGCGGATGGTGCCGTTCGGCAGACGAACTTCGCTCTTCTGCACTTCAACGCCGGAGGCGGTCAGTGCATCAGCGATGTCGTGGGTGCCGATCGAACCGAACAGCTTGCCTTCGTCACCGGCAGTGGCAGTGATAGTCACTTCCAGCTCAGCCAGTTGGGCAGCGCGAGTTTCGGCCGAAGCTTTTTTGTCTGCTGCGGCTTTTTCCAGCTCAGCGCGACGCTCTTCAAACGCAGCCAGGTTGGCAGCGGTTGCAGCGGTGGCTTTGCCGTATGGCAGCAGGTAGTTACGACCGTAGCCGGCCTTAACGTTCACTTTGTCGCCCAGGTTGCCCAGGTTGGCGACTTTTTCCAGAAGGATCAGTTGCATGTGAAAATCCTCTAACTTTTAACCTTCACCGTTCGCGCTATCGGCATCTTTCGACGCCAGACGTCCGCGAAAATCAATCAGGCCGTCGACAATGGCCAGGACCACGAGTAACGGATAGATCAGCTGCATGAACAGCAACAGCGTGACGTACAACCCCACCAGCCAGAACCTGGCCAGGCGCTTTCGCGCAACCAGCCCATGAATCAGGGCCAGCCCGGCAAACACCAGCGGTACGCTGCAAATCGGCGCCAGCAAGGCCATCTGTGGACCGAAGTTCGGTCCGACAACCATGCACGCCAGCAGCAACATCGCCGGTCCTGCGGGAATTCTGATACTGCGAAACTCGCGACCAAAACCACCCGGGTTATACAACAACGCCTGCCAATAACGCCCAAGAATCAGGCTCAGCACGCTGACAACCTGCAGCAAAGCCGCAATCAGGCCGGTCAGGACCGGCGCAATCAGTGACGCAAACCGCGCTCGCTCATCTACCGACAATTGCTGGTAGATATCCCCGAGGGCCAGCGGCAGGATCTTGACGATCTCCTGCGCCAGCGCCTCGATTTGCGGGCGGAAAGCCGCGCCAAGCATCACTGAGTACACCAACCCCACTGCCACGCTGACCAGCAGCGTACGGACCCAGGACTCACTTGCGCGCAGAACCAACGCAAGGCTCGATGACCCCAGCAGTACCAGAAGTACCCGTGGATCACCCATTTGCAGCCACCAGATCAAGGCCGGCAACAAACCCAGGGCAAGAACGCCCAGGGCGTCCTTCAAACCGCGCCGCAGGAGCACAAGGCATCCAGCGGCAGCACCCAACCAATAAAGCAACGGCAATGCCGCACAGCCAGCCACTACCAGAGTGGCCTGCACACGACCGCGCATGATGAACTCAGCTAAGGCGCGCATGCATTCAATCCCTTACTACTTGTCGACTGCCCGGTCTCAGCGGCCGTGGCTGTCGGTGTAGGCCAGCAGGGCCAGGAAGCGGGCGCGCTTGATAGCGGTGGCCAGCTGACGCTGATAACGTGCTTTGGTACCGGTGATACGGCTTGGAACGATTTTGCCGGTCTCGGATACGTAGGCTTTCAGAGTGTTGAGATCTTTGTAATCGATCTCTTTCACGTCTTCAGCGGTGAAGCGGCAGAATTTACGACGACGGAAGAAACGTGCCATTTGATAGGCTCCTTAAAAGGTCCGTGGATTACTCGTCAGCGTTATCGCTGTTGTCGCTGTCATCACTATCAGCGCTATCAGCGCCTTCGTGCTCAGGACGGTCGCGACGCTCACGGCGCTCACTGCGGTTTTCTTCAGCCTTGAGCATCTCGGATTGGCCGGTAACGGCTTCTTCGCGACGGATGACCAGGTTACGGATCACTGCATCGTTGTAGCGGAAGTTGTCTTCCAGCTCGGCCAGGGCCTTGCCGGTGCATTCAACGTTCAGCATCACGTAGTGAGCCTTGTGAACATTGTTGATTGCGTAGGCCAGTTGACGACGGCCCCAATCTTCCAGACGGTGGATTTTGCCGCCGTCTTCTTCGATCAGCTTGGTGTAACGCTCAACCATGCCGCCGACTTGCTCGCTTTGATCCGGGTGGACCAAAAAGATGATTTCGTAATGACGCATGAATGCTCCTTACGGGTTGTAGCCTGCCGCTCAAAAACGGTCAGACAAGGAGTGAATGACACTTATGGATCTTGCCGCAGGGGAGGCACATGCGTGCCTGCCAGGTGGGCAAGGGGCGCAATTGTAGAGAAGGGGGAGAAAGCGCGCAAGGTGATTGGTGATTATTTGAACAATCGCCCAAACACCACAAAAACAACTGTGGGAGGGGGCTTGCTCCCGATTGCAGTGGGTCAGTCACAACATCTGTAACTGAAACACCGCTATCGGGGGCAAGCCCCCTCCCACATTTTGATCCAGGCCAGGCCCGGCTTACTTCTTGGTCTTGGCCTTGGCACCGCGCTGACGCCGCGCTTCGAACAAGCATACGCCCGTCGCCACCGACACGTTCAGGCTGCTGACGCTGCCGGCCATCGGCAAGTGCACCAGGTAATCGCAATGCTCGCGGGTCAGGCGACGCATGCCTTTGCCTTCAGCGCCCATGATCAGGATGGTCGGGCCGGTGAGGTCCTGGTCGTAGATGCTGACTTCGGCCTCGCCTGCCGTGCCGACAATCCACAGGCCGCGCTGCTGAAGCTTCTCCAGGGTGCGCGCCAGGTTGGTCACGGCCACCAGCGGAATCACTTCCGCCGCGCCGCAGGCCACTTTACGCACGACCGGCGTGAGGGTGGCCGACTTGTCTTTAGGCACGATCACTGCCAGCGCGCCGGCCGCATCCGCCGAACGCAGGCAGGCGCCGAGGTTGTGCGGATCGGTCACGCCGTCCAGTACCAGCAGCAAGGGTGAGCCTTCGGTACGGTCGAGCAGCTCGTCAAGCATGGCTTCGCCCCACACCTGACTCGGGCTGACGTCGGCCACTACGCCCTGGTGAACGCCTTCTACCCATACGTCCATTTCACGGCGTTCGGCTTGGCCGATGGCAACCTTGTTCTGGGTGGCCAGCTCGACCAGCGTCTGCACGCGTGGCTCGCTGCGACCTTCCGCCAGCCACACCTGCTTGACGCGCTTGGGGTGGTGACGCAGCAGTGCTTCTACGGCGTGCACGCCGTAGATTTTTTCCAGACTCATGACTTGGCCTTAGGTTTGCGCGACCCGCCGCTTTTCGCGGGGGCCGAACCCGCTTTAGGCGGGCCTTTACGGTGTTTACTCGGTTTGCTCGACGGTTTTTCCGCCCCTTGGGACTTTCCCCCAGACGCCGCTTTACCACCGCTTTTGGCTTCGTTGAGCAACTGCTGCTTCAACTCGCGGCTCTTGCGCAGCTCGGCATTTTTCGCCGCGGCATCGCTTGGGCGGTAGGCTTCAGGGGCCTTGTCCTTGGCCGAAGAACGACGTCCGGTCTTGGCAGGTGCAGGCTCGGCAGCCGTCTTCGCGCTGGAAGCCTTGCCTTTGGACGCCGGCGCTGCGGTTTCGCTGCCGCGCTTTTTGCGGCCAGCCAGCTCTGCGGGCTTGTCAGGCATGCCGAAGTCGATCTTGCGCTCGTCCAGATCGACACGCATGACCTGCACTTCCACGGTATCGCCCAGGCGGAAGCTGCGACCGGTGCGCTCGCCCGCCAGGCGATGGTGCACAGGATCGAAGTGGTAGTAGTCACCCGGCAAGGCGGTGACGTGCACCAGACCCTCGACGTAGATGTCGGTCAGCTCGACGAACAGGCCGAAACCGGTCACGGCGGTGATCACACCCGGGAACGATTCGCCCACGCGGTCCTTCATGAACTCGCACTTGAGCCAGTTCACCACGTCGCGGGTGGCTTCGTCGGCGCGACGCTCGCTCATGGAGCACTGCTCGCCCAACTGCTCAAGCGCCGCTTCGTCGTACGGATAGATCCGTGCCTTCGGAATGGTCATGGCACCGGCGCGCTTGACGTGCGGGGTGTTCTGCTTGGAATGGATCACGCTGCGGATCGCGCGGTGCGTGAGCAAGTCCGGGTAACGGCGGATCGGCGAAGTGAAGTGGGTGTACGCCTCGTAATTCAGGCCGAAGTGGCCCTGGTTATCGGCGCTGTACACCGCCTGGCTCAACGAGCGCAGCATCACGGTCTGGATCACGTGGTAATCCGGACGGTCCTTGATGCTGGCCAGCAGGGCCTGGTAATCCTTCGGCGTCGGGCCATCCTTGCCTTTGTGCAGGGACAGGCCGAGCTCGCCAAGGAACGCGCGCAGTTTTTCCAGGCGCTCCGGCGGCGGACCGTCGTGGACGCGGTACAACGCAGGAATCTCGTGCTTCTTCAGGAATTCAGCGGTGGCCACGTTGGCCGCCAGCATGCATTCCTCGATCAGCTTGTGCGCGTCGTTACGGGTGGTCGGGGTGATGGCAGCGATCTTGCGCTCGGAACCGAAGACAATCCGGGTTTCCTGGGTTTCAAAATCGATCGCGCCACGGGTGTGGCGGGCGCCCAGCAGCACCTTGTACAGCGAGTACAGCTGCTTGAGGTGCGGCACCACGTCGGCGTATTCGCCGCGCAGGGCCTTGGCTTCGCTGGTCTTCGGCGCTTCCAGGATGGTGCTGACCTTGTTGTAGGTCAGCCGCGCCTGGGAGTGAATCACCGCTTCGTAGAACTGGTAGTCGGTCATTTCGCCGGTTTTGGAGATGGTCATCTCGCACACCATGGCCAAACGGTCGACTTTCGGGTTCAGCGAGCACAGGCCGTTGGACAGCTGCTCCGGCAACATCGGGATCACGCGCTCAGGGAAGTACACGGAGTTGCCGCGCACCTGGGCTTCGTTATCCAGGGCCGAACCGATCTTCACGTAGCTGGACACGTCGGCAATCGCGACGTACAGCTTCCAGCCGCCGGAGAACAGGCGCAGCTTGCCCGGCTTGGCTTCACAGTAGACCGCGTCATCGAAGTCGCGCGCATCTTCGCCGTCGATGGTGACGAACGGCAGATGGCGCAGGTCGATGCGTTTTTCTTTGTCTTTGTCTTCAACTTCCGGCTTGAGCTTGGCGGCTTCCTTGAGCACGGCATCAGGCCAGACGTGAGGAATATCGTAGGTGCGCAGCGCCACGTCGATTTCCATGCCCGGCGCCATGTAGTTGCCGACCACTTCAACGATATCGCCCTGGGGCTGGAAGCGCGCAGTCGGCCAGTGGGTGATTTTCACCTCGACGAACTGGCCGACCTTGGCGGCGCCATTGCGGCCCGGGGTGATCAGCACTTCCTGCTGGACCTTCGGGTTATCCGGCACCACAAAGCCGATACCGCCTTCTTCGAAGTAACGACCGACGATGGACTCGTGGGCACGGGACACCACTTCGACGATCACGCCTTCACGACGCCCACGACGGTCCAGGCCGGACACGCGCGCCAGGGCACGGTCGCCATCGAACACCAGGCGCATTTGCGCAGGGCTCATGAACAGGTCGTCACTGCCGTCATCCGGGATCAGGAAGCCGAAGCCGTCCCGATGGCCGGCGATACGGCCCAGGATCAGGTCGAGCTTGTCGACCGGCGCGTAGGTGCCACGGCGGGTGTAGATCAACTGAGCATCGCGCTCCATCGCACGCAAACGGCGGCGCAGGGCTTCGAGCTGGTCTTCGGTGGTCAGACCGAACTCTTCAACCAACTGCTCGCGGCTAGCAGGCGAACCACGATCGGCGAGGTGCGCCAGGATCAGTTCGCGGCTAGGAATAGGGTTTTCATATTTTTCCGCTTCACGAGCGGCCTCGGGATCGAGGGACTGCCAATCGGCCATTAGAGAGTTTTCACCTTGTCTATATGCGGGTTAGTTTGGCATACGCGTATTGAAACGGGAAATTTCAGACGTCATCAAGCCTTTTAAAGCCCTTTGCAGCCCTCGGCGCGCACCTTGCACGACCATTGGCGAAATTTTCCAGGCTTTTTTCATGGCAGGGGTTTACAGGGCAAATATCGCTCCGTATAGTGCGCGCCATCGACGACGGCAACGTTGTCAGATAATGCCCAGGTGGTGAAATTGGTAGACACGCCAGCTTCAGGTGCTGGTGATCGCAAGGTCGTGGAAGTTCGAGTCTTCTCCTGGGCACCAAATTCAGATCAAACCCGCGAAAGCGGGTTTTTTCGTTTCAGACCTTTGATTTTTAACGGAAAAATTGATTTATATTTTTCGAATCAGGGGTTTACAGATTAAAAAGCCCGCCGTATAGTTCGCCCCATCAACAGCGGCAACGTTGCTTGATAATGCCCAGGTGGTGAAATTGGTAGACACGCCAGCTTCAGGTGCTGGTGATCGCAAGGTCGTGGAAGTTCGAGTCTTCTCCTGGGCACCAAATTCAGATCAAACCCGCGAAAGCGGGTTTTTTCGTTTCCGGGGTTTGAAAAATCCGGCTTGAAAACGCTCCCCGCGATTACCCTCAAGCCCGCACTTGAGAAGCTTTATCGTTTATCCTTGTAGTGATTTGTTGCACATAAGCGAGGAACACTTCGGATGATGATCCGCGATACCCGATTCAAGACATCCCTTCTGCGTGGCCTGTCTCTTACTCTGCTTGGCCTGACCCTGCTCTCACCCGCCGCCTATTCTGCCGACAAGGTCTCCCTGACCCTTTACAACGGCCAGCACAAAGAAGTCGGCGATGAACTCGCCAAAGCCTTTGAAGCCAAGACCGGTATTCACGTCAACGTGCGCAAAGGCAGCAGCAACCAGCTGGCCAGCCAGGTCGTCGAAGAAGGTGATCGCTCCCCTGCCGACGTGATCTACACCGAAGAATCGCCGCCGCTGAACAAACTCGGCGAGCAAGGCTTGTTGGCGAAGATCGATGCCAGCACCCTCGACGTGCTGCCCAAGGATTACGTCGGCAGCAATGGCGACTGGATGGGCGTCACCGCACGCACCCGCGTCGTCGCTTTCAACCCCAAGCTGATTGCCGAAAAAGACCTGCCCAAATCGGTGCTGGATTTCGCCGGCCCCGAATGGCAAGGCAAGGTCGGCTTCGTGCCCACCAGCGGCGCGTTTCAGGAACAGGCCGTGGCGATCATCAAGCTGCACGGGCGTGAAGCGGCCGAAGAGTGGCTGACCGGCCTGCGCGCCTTCGGCAAGGTGTACAGCAACAATATGGTCGCCCTCAAGGCCGTTGAAAATGGCGAAGTGGCCACCGTGCTGGTGAACAATTATTACTGGTTTGCCTTGAAGAAAGAAAAAACCAACCTCGACTCCCAACTGCACTATTTCACCGACGGCGATGCCGGCGGCCTGATTACCGTGTCTTCGGCTGCCGCGCTGAAATCCAGCAAACATCCCAAGGAAGCCCAGCAACTGCTGGCCTTCATGGCCAGTGAAGAAGGCCAGCGTGTGATCACCAACACCTCGGCGGAATACCCGCTGCGCAAAGGCATGGAGTCCAGCCGTGGCCTCAAGCCTTTCAGCGAACTGCAGCCGCCTAAAGTCACCCCTGCCGACCTGGGCAATGCCGAGGAAGCGCTGGAACTGGAACGTGACGTTGGCTTGAACTGATGACCCCGTCGCTCAGCGCTGCAGGCTTTCGCCCCCGGCGCAAACGCCCTTCAATCTGGCTGCTGTTGCCGGTGCTGTTGCTGGTTGGCCTGAGCCTGCTGCCCCTGGTGTATGTCGGGCTCAAGGCCTGGCAAGCCGGCTGGGCACAGGCGGTGCATCTGCTGTGGCGGCCTTATGTGTTCGGGCTGCTGCGCAATACCCTGTCGCTGATGGTCGGCGTGACGGTCGTGTGCGGCGTGGTCGGCTTGTCCCTGGCCTGGTTGCTGGAACGCAGCAACCTGCCTGGGCGACGCCTCTGGGGCGTGATCCTGTGCCTGCCGTTTGCGGTGCCGGCGTTTGTCAGCAGCTTTACCTGGGTGTCGCTGAGCGCCAACTTCGAAGGTCTCGGCGGCGCGATCCTGGTGATGAGCCTGTCCAAGTATCCGCTGGTATTTCTGCCGGTGGCCGCCACGCTGCGCAATCTGGACCCGGCCCTGGAAGAGTCGGCGCGCACCCTGGGGCTGAATCGCTGGGGCGTGTTCCGGCGCATTACCCTGCCGCTGCTGTGGCCCTCGCTGGTCGCGGGAGCGCTGCTGATTGCATTGCACATGCTGGTGGAGTTCGGCGCCCTGTCGATCATCGGCTTGCAGACCTTTACCACCGCGATCTACCAGCAGTTCGAACTGGAATTCAGCAACGCCAACGCCGCGATGCTCTCGGCGGTGCTGCTGGTGATGTGCCTGAGTTTGTTGTGGCTGGAGCTGCGCGTGCGCGGCAAGGGCCGCCATGTGCGAATCGGCCAGGGCGCGGCGCGACATGCCGAGCAGGTGAAACTGGGTAAATGGGCGCTGCCTGGCCAACTCTATTGCCTGGCGCTGGCGATCATTGGCAGCGGCATTCCCCTGGGGATGCTCGGTTATTGGCTGGCCGTGGGCTCATCGGCGGCGTTTCCGGTCGCCGCCATCAGTGAGGCGCTGTTATCGTCCCTGGCACTTTCCCTGGGTGGCGCGGCGTTGTGCCTGGCGCTGGCGGTGCCGGTAGGCCTGCTGGTGGTGCGCTACAAAGGCCAGCTGGCGATCTGGGCCGAACGCCTGCCGTACCTGCTGCACGCCCTGCCCGGCCTGGTGATCGCACTGACCCTGGTGTATTTCGCGCTGCATTACGTGCCGGCGCTGTATCAGACGTCGGCACTGTTGCTGATCGCCTATGCGCTGTTGTTCTTGCCCCTGGCCCAGGCGCCGATTCGCACGGCGCTGAACAAGGCTGCACCACAGCTGGAAGAGGCGGCGCGCACGCTCGGCGCATCGTCGTTCAGTGCGTTTTGCCGGGTGACGCTGCCGATTATTTTCCCGGCATTGGGCGCCGCGTTTGCGCTGGTGTTTCTGGATGCGATGAAGGAATTGACTGCGACCTTGCTGCTTAGTCCGACCGGGCTGAACACCTTGGCCACCGCCGTGTGGGCGCATACCTCGAATGTGGAGTTTGCGGCGGCGGCGCCTTATGCGGCGTTGTTGATTCTGGTGTCGGGGTTGCCGGTGTACCTGCTTACGACGCGGATGTATTTGAGCCGCTGAGATGGCTATCGGGGGCAAGCCCCCTCCCACATTTGGAGTGCGTTGCAACCTGTGGGAGGGGGCTTGCCCCCGATGAGGCCGGCACAGACAACCCTAAGCCCGAAACTGCCCCAGACTCGCCTTCAACTGCGCCGCCAAGCCATCCAGCACCTTGCCACTGGCCGTGGTCTCCACCACCGCCTGCGCGGCCCGCTCAGCCTGGGCATGAATCACCTCAACCCGACCACGCACCGCATGCGCACCCTGGGCCTGATGCTCGGCCGCGCGTGTCGCCAGGCCGATCGCCGCATGCACCTGCTCCACCGAGGCCTGCACGGTCTGCTGCAAGCGCACGCTGTCGCGCAACACCAGCAAGCCCTCATTGGCCTGACGACCAGCCTTGCCAATGGTTTCCACCGCCTCACGCGCGCCCTGCTGCAACGCCACGATATGCGCCTGGATGTCACCGGTGGAGCTTTGGGTCTTGCTCGCCAACGCACGCACCTCGTCCGCGACTACCGCAAAACCACGCCCGGTTTCGCCGGCACGAGCCGCCTCGATGGCCGCATTGAGCGCCAGCAGGTTGGTTTGCTCGGCGATGCCGTGAATCACCGTCAGCACCACTTCAATCTGCTCGCTTTGCTGCGCCAACCGCTCGATCACCTGGGAGCCAGCCTGCACCTGCCCGGCCAACGCCTCGATCAAGCTGCCGACTTCGGCAGAAGTGCGCGAGTTTTCATCCGTGGCCTGGCGAATCTCCACCACCTGCTGCAAGGCCGCCTGCATGGCATGGCTTTCGGCCTGGGCCTCGTCGGCCATCTGCGACAGTGCGCGCAGGCTTTCTGCAACCTCGTCGCGCTGCAGGCCGGCCGCTGCATCGGCACCGGCATTGCGCAAGGTCATCGCGCCGATTTCCATGCCGGTGCGCTGGGCCACATCCCCCGCCTCGCGCACGATGGGCTGCAACTTATCCACAAAGCGATTGACCGCCGAAGCCATGTCACCAATTTCGTCCTTGCTGCTGATCTGTACACGCTTGGTGAGGTCACCCTCGCCTGCCGCCAGGTCATCCATGGCCGCGATCAACAGCTTCAGGCGGTTGACGACGCGGCGGCCGAGCACAATGGCGATCAGCAGCAATACACCGAGACCGACCAGCGCCAGGCCCATGCCGATACGCCAGCGCAAGGTGCCGGCAGCCTCTTGAACCGCACTGGTGGTATTGGCCGCCATCTGCGTGGCCGTGACTTGCGCCGATTGCAGGCGCGCGCCCATGGCGGCAGCGCTATCGGCGGCGGCGCCTTTGAGGCTGTCACCGACCAGTTGATCACCGCTGGCAATCAGCGCGGCGAAGCGGCTGTCCAGTGCTTGCAGGTCGGCCTCGACCGATGCGGTCGACACCCCCATGCGGACTTTGCCGATCTCAACGCCGTTGGGGCTGATCGAGGCTTCGACGTAATACACCGAAGGATCAGCCTTGGCCGCGTCCAAGACTTTATCCAGGGCACGCTCCCCCGCACCTTTGGCCAACAAGGCCTGGTTGATCGGATTTTCACGGTTCAGGTAACGGGTCAAATGCTCGCCCGCCGCGTCGTCATACACCACGAACAACACGTTGGGATTACGCTGCGCACGCCGGGCAAATTCCGATAATGTCGGCACGTCGCTGTCCCACATGGCACGCGGCGCCACCGAAGCCAGCAACTGGGCCATGTCATTGGCGGAGTCCTGCAGGTCTTTTTCCAGGGTCGCCCGCAATTGCTTCTGCTCTTGCTGAAGACGCGTGGAGAGCCCTGCAGTCAGACGTTGGCGAGTGCTGGTGGACAGGCTATCCAGGCTGGAGGTGACTTCCTTGCCGGCCTGTGCCAATTCGCCGGACAGTTTCTGGCTGTCGATGCCCAGGCGATTCCCCAAATCGGCCTCCAGGGCCGTGACCGTGCTCCGCGTCAGCGCGACGGCCACCAGCACTTGCACTAAAAGAGCGATACCTAGGGTAACGAACACCGGCCGCAGCAGACGGCTTTGTAACAACGAGAGAACGGCAGACACTGGAAATCCCTCCACCACGGGTGCCATTAAATTGATAGCACCGCGAAAAAGAGAAACACAGCAAGGGTCGTGCCGCTTGCCAGACAGAAACGACAAAGGGCTCCCGAAGGAGCCCTTTACTTTTTACATCAACAGCTTATTAAGCGAACGGGTGACGCAGAACGATGGTCTCGTTGCGGTCCGGGCCCGTCGAAATAATGTCGATCGGGGCGCCGATCAGCTCTTCGACGCGCTTGATGTAGGCGCGGGCGTTGGCTGGCAGCTCTTCCAGGGTCTTGGCGCCCACGGTCGATTCGGTCCAGCCCGGCACTTCTTCGTACACAGGCTGCAGGCCCACGTAGCTGTCAGCGTCGGTCGGGGCAACATCGTTGCCTTGCGCGTCTTTGTAGCCGACACAGATGTTGATGGCTTCCAGGCCGTCGAGCACGTCCAGCTTGGTCAGGCAGATGCCCGAGATGCTGTTCACGTCGATAGCGCGACGCAGGATAACGGCGTCGAACCAGCCACACCGACGAGCACGGCCGGTGGTAGCGCCGAATTCGTGACCCTGCTTGGCCAGGTGTGCGCCAACGTCGTCGAACAGCTCAGTCGGGAATGGACCGGAACCTACACGGGTGGTGTAAGCCTTAGTGATGCCCAGGATGTAGTCGAGGAACATCGGGCCAACGCCCGAACCGGTGGCAACGCCGCCGGCGGTGGTGTTGGAGCTGGTCACATACGGGTAGGTGCCGTGGTCGATGTCGAGCAACGAACCCTGGGCGCCTTCGAACATGATGTCTTTGCCGGCGCGACGCAGGTCGTGCAGCTCGGCCGTCACGTCGAGCATCAGCGGCTTGAGCAGCTCGGCGTATTCCTTGCACTCGGCCAGGGTCTTTTCGAACTCGATGGCCGGCTCTTTGTAGTAACCCACCAGCATGAAGTTGTGGTAATCCACCAGTTCACGCAGCTTGTCTTCAAAGCGCGGCATGTTGAGCAGGTCGCCCACACGCAGGCCACGGCGCGCCACCTTGTCTTCGTAGGCCGGGCCAATGCCGCGACCGGTGGTGCCGATCTTCAGCTCGCCACGGGCCTTTTCACGGGCCTGGTCCAGCGCCACGTGGAAGGACAGGATCAGCGGGCAGGATGGGCTGATACGCAGGCGCTCGCGCACCGGTACGCCTTTCTCTTCCAGCTTGATGATCTCGCGCAGCAGGGCGTCCGGCGCAACCACTACGCCGTTGCCGATCAGGCACTGCACGCCTTCGCGCAGTACACCCGATGGGATCAGGTGCAAGACGGTTTTTTCGCCATCGATGACCAGGGTGTGGCCCGCGTTGTGGCCACCCTGGTAGCGCACTACGGCGGCAGCATGTTCGGTCAGCAGATCAACGATCTTGCCTTTGCCCTCATCACCCCATTGGGTGCCCAGGACTACGACATTCTTACCCATAACACTTGTCCTCATTCGCGCAAACTTGGTGCCGGCGATGGCCGGCAGGAAAACTCAAGAAGCCAGTGGCGATACTTGCCAAAGCCCGTTCTGCTGAATCAATTGCCGGTCGCAGTCCGCTTCACGGGCGGCGGCCAATGGCTGCCCAGGCAAGGCCTGGACGACACGCTGACCCTCACTGCGCAACTGGCAGACCTGCTGCCAGAGTGCCGCGTCCGTACTGTCGGGCATCCAGATGCCACCAGACGGCAGCTCGACCTCAGCACGCCCCAGGGTCACCAGGGTTTTCAAATCGGTGGAAAAGCCGGTGGCCGGACGGGCGCGACCGAAGTCGGCGCCGATATCGTCATAACGACCACCCTGGGCGATGGCCTGGCCAACACCCGGAACGAACACCGCGAATACCACACCGGTGTGGTAGTGGTAGCCGCGCAACTCGCCCAGGTCAAAATACAAAGGCAGCTGCGGGAAGCGCGCCGACAGTTGCTCGGCAATCGCCAGCACATCGTTCAGGGCGGCCAACACCGGCGCCGGCGCGTTGGCCAGGCGCTCACGTGCAGTGACCAACACTTCACGGCCGCCGCACAGGTCAACCAGCGCACGCAGCATGTCGGCCAGTTCAGCCGGCACGCCGGCAGTCAGGGCGATGACTTCATCGATGGCCTTGCGTTGCAGCGCATCGAACAACTGTTGCTCAACTTCACCGGACAAGCCGGCCGCACGGGCCAGGCCGCGGTAGATCCCAACGTGGCCCAGGTCCATGTGCACGTCCGGCACATCAGCCAGTTGCAGCATGGCCAGCATCAGGCTGATCACTTCAACGTCGCTGCTCGGGCTCGCATCGCCATACAACTCGGCGCCCAGCTGGATCGGGCTGCGTGAAGATGACAAGGCACGCGGCTGGGCATGCAGCACGCTGCCGGCGTAGCACAGGCGGCTGGGACCTTCGCGGCGCAGGGTGTGCGCATCGATACGCGCCACCTGCGGCGTGATGTCGGCGCGGAAACCCATTTGCCGGCCCGATTGCGGGTCGATGACCTTGAAGGTGCGCAGATCCAGGTCCTGGCCCGCGCCGGTCAGCAGGGACTCCAGGTACTCGATATGAGGGGTCACGACAAACTCGTAGCCCCAGCTCTGGAACAGATCCAACACCTGGCGACGCGCTATTTCAATACGCGCAGCTTCTGGTGGCAGTACTTCTTCAATGCCATCTGGCAGCAGCCAGCGGTCTACCGTTGCCATTACGCCATTCCCCTTTGATCCGGGCGGCCGGCCCTCGGCCGAGCCTTGAGTGAAGCAGAAAATACCCGCCGTCTGCATAAACCACGCGCAAGAGCGACGTGACGAACGGCCTGCAAACGGCCTCGTCGGGCACTTTCCTCGAAAAACCTGTCACGCCTGCCGAATCGAACACGCAGACGCAAAAAAGCCGGGAATTTCCCGGCTGCCGCATCATACACCCGTTTTCTGAAAGGATCACCCCGCCAGGCATTTTAGCCGCCCGACGGAGTGGTCCTACAGAATCACAGGCCTGTTACTTGGACTTTTCCAGGTAGCGGAAGAAATCGCTGCTTGGGTCCAGCACCAGCACGTCGGTCTTGTTCGCGAAGCTTTCACGGTAGGCGCGCAGGCTACGGTAGAACGCGTAGAACTCCTGGTCCTGGCCGTAAGCCTTGGCGTAGATCGCCGCGGCTTGAGCATCACCATCACCACGAGCCTCTTCAGACTCGCGATAGGCCTCTGCCAACAGTACACGGCGCTGACGATCGGCATCCGCACGGATACCTTCGGCCAGCTCGTTACCCTTGGCACGGTGCTCACGGGCTTCACGCTCACGCTCGGTGCTCATGCGCTCGAACACGCTGCGGTTCACTTCCTTGGGCAGGTCGATAGCCTTGACGCGAACGTCGACCACTTCGATACCCAGCTCTTTCTCCGCCATGGTGTTCAGCGAACGAGTGATGTCAGCCATCAGCGCATCGCGTTCACCGGATACCACCTCGTGCAGGGTGCGCTTACCAAACTGGTCACGCAGGCCCGATTCCAGACGACGCGACAGACGCTCGTCGGCAATCTGCTTGAGGCCCGAGGTCGCCGTGTAGAAGCGCTCGGCATCCTTGACGCGCCACTTGGCGTAGGCGTCAACCATCACGGCTTTCTTTTCCAGGGTCAGGAAGCGCTGTGTCGGTGCATCCAGGGTCATCAGGCGGGCGTCGAACTTGCGCACCTGGTTGACGTAGGGGACTTTCACATGCAGGCCCGGCTGGACATCCGCCTGGACCACGCGACCGAATTGCAGCAGCACCGCGCGCTCGGTCTGAGCGACGATGTAGAAGCAGTTCCAGGCAGCGATGACCACGACGACGCCCACAATCAGGGCGGTCAGCGATTTATTGCTCATCAACGACTCTCCCTGGTACGTGTTTGCTGTTGCAGCAAGTCAGCGGCCGCACGGGCGCTCGCTTCGTTGGCAGCGGCATTCGAACCGGTGGACGGCGCGCTTGTGCCGCCGCTACGACCACCTTCGATCATCTTGTCCAGCGGCAGGTACAGCAGGTTGTTCTGCCCACCCTTGCTGCCGGTCACGAGAACCTTGCTGGTGTTGCTGAAGACTTCCTGCATGGTGTCCAGGTACAGACGCTCACGGGTAACCTCGGGCGCCTTGCGGTACTCGGCAACCAGCTTGGTGAAGCGGTCCGCCTCACCCTTGGCACGGGAGACCACTTCGTCGCGGTAACCGTTGGCATCCTCAAGGATACGCTGGGCCTGACCACGGGCTTCCGGCACCACGCCGTTGGCGTAGGTTTCAGCCTGGTTGCGCGAACGCTGCTCGTCTTCACGGGCGCGGATCACGTCGTCAAAGGCTTCCTGCACTTCACGCGGTGCCGCTGCGCTCTGTACGTTGACCTGGGTAACGGTGATACCGGTGCGATAGGTATCGAGGAACCGTTGCAGGCGCTCCTTGATTTCGCTGGCCATCAATTCACGCCCTTCGGTCAGCACCTGGTCCATGGCAGTGGAACCCACCACATGGCGCAGGGCGCTTTCGGTCGCGTGTTGCAGGCTGATTTCCGGCTGATCGACGTTCAGCACGAAGTCCTGCAGGTTGGTGATCTTGTACTGCACGGTCAGCGGCACTTCGACGATGTTCTCGTCTTCAGTCAGCATCTGGCCCTGCTTGGTGTAGGCACGCTCACGCGTGACGTTCTCCATGTACTTCTTGTCGATCGGCGGGAAATAGATGTTCAGGCCTGGCCCGACCGTCTCGTAATACTTGCCGAAGCGCAGCACGACGGCTTGCTCCTGCTCGTCCACCACGTAGACCGCGCTGTACAGCCAGACGGCCGCGAGCACGACAAGACCCAGGCCCAGCAGGCCATAGCCGCCGCCCTTGCTTGTGCGACCACCCTCGTCACCACCGCGTTTTTTCCCACCACCGAACAACCCATTCAGGCTTTCCTGCAGCTTTCGGAAGGCCTCGTCGAGATCCGGTGGCCCCTTGCGGTCGCCATTATTGCGGCGCTTACCACCCCAAGGATCCTGATTATTCGAGTTGCCACCCGGCTCATTCCAAGCCATAGCGCTCTCCATCTGATAAAGCAAAGACGCACCCACGGCGCGCCGACCAATGCTACAGAATGCCTGCTACTGCGGCACAACCGCTTTCTCAGGCTTTTATTGCAAAGTGTGTTGTTCGATGAACTCCGCCGGTACAACACCCTCGCGACTGACCAGTCGATTGAGCTCCGCGCGTGGCAATCGAACGGCCAGCAAGCTGACACCTTCTTCGTCGTGTTCTTCTTTCTGTACCGCGCCCAGCTCGAAAAACTGTGCACGCAGTCGAGCAAAACGCTGCGGCAAGCGCAAGGTGCCCACGAACAAATCGCCGCCGAGCAACTCGGCGATGGCTTGCTCAAGCAATTCAAGGCCACTGCCATTACGCGCCGACAGCCAGACCCGCTGGGGTCTGCCATTCTCATCGCGCTGGATTTGCGGCTCGACGCCTTCAAGCAAATCGAGTTTGTTATACACCTCGAGGATCGGCAAGTCCTGGGCACCAATCTCGCCCAGCACCAGCATCACCTGCTCGATCTGCAGCATGCGATCCGGCTCGGCCGCATCGATCACGTGCAACAGCAGGTCGGAATTGCTCGACTCTTCGAGCGTAGACCGAAATGCCTCGACCAGCTTGTGCGGCAAATGACGAATGAAACCTACCGTATCGGCCAGGACAATCGGCCCCAGGTCGTCAAGATCCAGGCGGCGCAGGGTCGGGTCGAGCGTCGCGAACAGTTGGTCGGCCGCGTACACGTCCGACTTGGTGACGTTATTGAACAGCGTGGACTTGCCCGCGTTGGTATAGCCCACCAGGGACACGGTGGGGATATCGGCACGGGAACGGCCACGGCGCGATTGCTCGCGCTGGCTGCGGACTTTCTCCAGGCGGCCCTTGATCTGGCGCAGGCGAACCCGCAACAGACGTCGGTCGGTTTCCAGCTGGGTTTCACCCGGGCCACGCATGCCGATGCCGCCGCCCTGGCGCTCAAGGTGCGTCCAGCCGCGAACCAGCCGTGTGCTCATGTGGTCAAGCTGGGCCAGTTCGACCTGGAGCTTGCCTTCATGGGTACGCGCGCGTTGGGCGAAGATATCGAGAATCAGGCCGGTGCGGTCGATCACGCGACACTCGAAGACACGTTCGAGGTTACGCTCCTGACTCGGCGTGAGGACGTGATTGAAGATCACCAGATCGGCTTCTTCGGCATGGACCAGGTCGCGCAATTCTTCGACCTTGCCGCTGCCAATCAGGTATTTGGCGGTTGGCCGATGACGCGGCACGTTAAAAAACGCAACGGTCTCGGCGCCGGCCGAATTTGCCAACTCCTGAAACTCCTGCGGATCTTCGCGCGCCTCAGGGTCCTGTCCATCCAAGTGAACGAGGATTACTCGCTCACCACCACCGTGGCGCTCAAAGAACAAAGGAGACTCCTATCAGGCGTTACCTGGCTCAGCGTCAGCTGCTTCATCACCGGCAGCGCTAGGCAGACGGATTGGACGAACAGGGACGACTGTCGAGATAGCGTGTTTGTAAACCATCTGGCTGACGGTGTTTTTCAGCAGGATCACGAACTGGTCGAACGACTCGATCGTACCTTGCAACTTGATACCGTTGACCAGATAAATGGAAACCCCCACTTTCTCTTTACGTAAGGTATTCAAGTAAGGGTCTTGTAGCGAATGCCCTTTTGACATGTGCCGCACTCCTTTAAGGATCAATAATAAAAAATCGGAAAAATAAATAGCTCATGGCCGCCACACCCCCAAGGATAGACGGCAATTGCAAGGACTCAGCTCAATATGGAGACCGTTCCCAGGTATTTCAAGGCGCGTGACAGATTGTCGCTGTCCAGGCTGTCCAGCCAGTGCAAATCGCTCCAGCTGCGCAGCCAGGTGAACTGGCGCTTCGCCAATTGGCGCGTGGCAATGATGCCGCGCTCCTGCATTTCGGCTGACGTCAGCTTGCCATCCAGATGATCCCAGACTTGGCGGTAGCCTACAGCACGTATCGAAGGCAACCCCGGATGCAGATTACCTCTTGAACGCAGTGCTACGACCTCCTCCACAAACCCCTGTTCCAACATATTTGTGAATCTTTGTGCAATTCGTTCGTGCAGCACCTGGCGATTTGCCGGAGCGATGGCCAGGTTCGCCACAGTATAGGGCAATTGTGACCGGCCAGATGCGCCTGCGTCAGCACTTTGCGCAGTTTGTTTCAGCCTGTGTTCAGTCATGGTCTGGCCACTGACACGCCAGACTTCCAGGGCACGGGAGAGACGCTGGGGGTCATTGGGGTGAATGCGCGCCGCCGACACCGGATCCACCGCCGCCAACTGATCGTGCAGGGCTTGCCAGCCAAGGCGTGCGGCCTCTTCTTCGAGTTCGGCGCGCACCTGGGCATCGGCCGGCGGCATGTCCGCCAGGCCTTCCTGCAAAGCCTTGTAGTAGAGCATCGTGCCGCCGACCAGCAACGGGATGTTACCCCGCGCGGTGATCTCTGCCATGGCGGCCAGGGCGTCGGTACGGAAGTCCGCAGCCGAATAGCTCTCGGCCGGGTCGATAATGTCGATCAACCGATGCGGATGCCGCGCCAGCACCTCTTTCGAAGGCTTGGCCGTGCCGATGTCCATGTCCCGGTAAACCAGGGCAGAGTCCACACTGATCAGCTCGCACGGCAGGACCCTGGTCAGTTCGATGGCGAGGTCGGTCTTGCCAGCGGCCGTGGGGCCCATCAGGAAGATCGCGGGGGGTAAGGCACTCATCAGCGACCGCGCAGGAACAGTTTGTCCAGATCATCCAGGCCCATCTGGGTCCAGGTCGGTCGGCCATGGTTGCATTGGCCGCTGCGCTCGGTGTTTTCCATGTCGCGCAGCAGGCCGTTCATTTCCGGCAGGGCCAGGCGACGGTTGGCGCGGATGGCGCCGTGGCAGGCCATGGTGCCGAGCAGTTCATTGATATGCGCCTGAATGCGGTCGCTGGTGCCGTACTCCATCAGGTCCGCCAATACATCGGCGACCAGGCGGTTGGCCTCGGCTTGCTTGAGCAGCGCGGGAATCTGGCGGATGGCCAGGGTCTCCGGGCCCAGGCGTTGCAGTTCGAAGCCCAGCTTCTGGAACACACCGTGGTGCTCTTCGGCGCAATCGGCTTCTCGCTGGCTGACCGCCAGGGATTCGGGCACCAGCAGTGGCTGGCCACTGAGCCCTTCACTGGCCATGGCGATCTTCAGGCGCTCGTACATGATCCGCTCGTGGGCCGCATGCATGTCCACCAGCACCAGGCCGTGGGCGTTTTCCGCGAGGATGTAGATGCCCTTGAGCTGCGCCAGCGCGTAGCCCAAGGGTGGAATATCACCGCCACCCTCGGGCAAGGCAACGGTGCCTGGCTCGGCACCCGGCAGCGGCGCGAAGAACTCACGATAAGCCGCCTGGGCCTCGGCCACCGGCACGGTCGATTGCGGGCGCGGGGTGTATTGATACTGATAACCGGCGCCGGCGCCCGCGTTGGGTGCCGTGTAGTTGGGCTGCTGCGGAGATTGCAGCAAGTTGGCGGCCAAACTCATTTCGCCCTGAGGCCCGAATTCACCGGCCTCGGGACCGCTTGGGCGAACGACCGCCGTCACGATGGGCGCCGACAACTGATCATCCGGACGCACGTCGCCCAAGGCGCGGTGCAAGGTGCCGTACAGGAAGTCATGCACCATGCGCCCATCACGGAAGCGCACTTCGTGCTTGGTCGGGTGCACATTGACGTCAACCACCGAGGGGTCGACCTCAAAAAACAGCACAAACGTCGGATGCCGCCCGTTGAACAACACGTCGCGGTAGGCCTGGCGCACCGCATGGGCCACCAGCTTGTCACGCACTGCCCGGCCATTCACGAAGAAATACTGCAAATCCGCCTGGCTGCGGGAGAAGGTCGGCAAACCGACCCAGCCCCACAGGCGCAAACCATTGCGTTCAATCTCTATCGGCAGCGCCTGCTCCAGAAAGCCGGCTCCGCAGACTGCCGCCACGCGCCGAGCACGCGCGGCGTCGTCATTGGCTTCGTGCAGGCTGAGGATGGTCTTGCCGTTGTGGCGCAGATGGAATGCCACATCGAAACGTGCCAGGGCCAGGCGCTTGATGACTTCCTGCAGGTGGTCGAATTCGGTTTTTTCGGCCTTGAGGAATTTGCGCCGCGCCGGGGTGTTGAAGAACAGGTCGCGCACTTCCACCGAGGTGCCCACCGGATGGGCTGCCGGCTGGACCCGGGGCGCCATGTCACGGCCTTCGGTTTCCACTTGCCAGGCCTGCTCGGCGCCGCGTGTGCGCGAGGTCAGGGTCAAGCGGGCCACGGAGCTGATGGAGGCCAGGGCCTCACCGCGAAAGCCCAGGCTCATCACCCGCTCAAGGTCTTCGAGGTCGCGGATCTTGCTGGTGGCGTGACGGGCCAGGGCCAGCGGCAGGTCATCGGACGAGATGCCGCTGCCATCGTCCCGCACCCGCAGCAGCTTGACGCCGCCCTGCTCCACGTCCACGTCGATGCGTTTGGCGCCGGAGTCGAGGCTGTTTTCCAGCAGCTCCTTGATCACCGAGGCCGGGCGCTCAACCACCTCGCCCGCAGCGATCTGGTTCGCCAGGCGCGGGCTGAGCAATTCGATACGCGAGCCGCTATTCAAGACAGATTCGCTCATTACTGTGCCGCCAATTCGGTGCCCGGGATGGTCAACACCTGGCCGATTTTCAGCTCATCGGTTTTCAGGTTGTTGGCGCTGCGCAAAGCGGCGGGCGTGACCTGGAAACGTACCGCCAGCATGGCCACGGTGTCGCCGGGCTGTACGCGGTGGTCGCGCGGGCCCTGGGCAATTTTGCCGGAATCACGTAACCAGGCAATGTAAGTGCCCGGGGGCGGGTTCTGTTGGAAGAACTGACGCACACCGGCGCTGATCGAGCGCGCCAAGGCCTGCTGGTGGCTGGCACTGGCGAGCTTGGATGCCTCGTTGGCGTTGGAAATGAATCCGGTCTCGACCAGGATCGACGGGATATCCGGCGACTTCAGCACCATGAACCCGGCTTGTTCCACGCGCTGTTTGTGCAGCGACGTGACCCGGCCGATATTGCTCAGGACCTTCTGGCCGACGTTCAGGCTGGAGGTCAGCGAGGCGGTCATCGACAGGTCGAGCAGTACGCCGGCGAGCATTTTGTCCTTGTCGTCGAGGGACACGTTGCCGGCCCCGCCGATCAGGTCGGAACGGTTTTCGCTGTCGGCCAGCCAACGGGCGGTCTCGGACGTGGCGCCACGATCCGACAGGGCAAACACCGACGCACCGAAAGCGGCGCTGGAAGGTGCGGCGTCGGCGTGGATCGAGACGAACAGGTCCGCGCCCTTCTTGCGGGCGATTTCAGTACGCCCGCGCAACGGAATGAAGTAGTCGCCGGTACGGGTCAGTTCGGCGCGATAACCTTTCATGCCGTTGACCTGGCGTTGCAGTTCGCGGGCGATGGCCAACACCACGTCTTTTTCATGCTGGCCGCGCGAACCGGAGGCGCCCGGGTCTTCGCCACCGTGACCGGCGTCGATCACCACGATAATGTCGCGCTTGCCTGCCGGAGCGGGCGGCGGCGGTGGCAGCTTGACCTGCGGTTGCGAGGGGTTGACCGGCACCGCAGGCACCGTCGCCACGCTGGGCGTCGGCACAGGCGGCGGCGCGGCATCGGCAGGGTTGTCGAACAGGTC
>NZ_CVTO01000112.1:61435-65104 GCF_900004715.1 Pseudomonas sp. 24 E 13 | reverse complement strand
TATTGAGCGTTGGGCGCCAGGGAAAAGCTTTTGGGGGTCACGGCCTTTTTCAGGTCGATGACCACGCGCAGGTCGGTCGGCGTGCGCTGGGCCGAACGCATGGCGGTAATGGGTGTATTGGCGGTGGAGACCTTCAGCGGCGCAGCCAGGCTCGCACCGTTGATGTCGATCACCAGGCGATCAGGCGCCGTGAGGGTAAAGACGCTGTGCTGGACCGGGCCAGACAGGTCGAACACCAGTCGCGTGTTATCCGGCGCTCGCCACAGGCGAACACTTTTCACCTGTGAAGCAGCCAGAGCATTGACAGTCATTGCCGCAAGCAACACCCCCACGACAGCAACCAACGCGCGAAAGCGCATACCTAACCCCACCAATTATTTGAATTCCAGTGCCAAAGCGGCGCACCACGACTGGCCGCGCACGCTCTGGGGCAACAACTTCAACTGACGTCCGTGCTCATGCGGCGTAATGGTAATGGTCATGTCCGGCTTTGGCAAAAAGCCTGTGCCTTTATTTGGCCACTCGATCAGGCATAACGCGTCTTCGTCGAAATAATCACGGATGCCCATGAATTCCAGCTCTTCAGGGTCCACCAGGCGATAGAGGTCGAAGTGGAAAGCGCGAATATTACCGATCTCATAGGGTTCGACCAGGGTGAACGTCGGACTTTTTACCGCGCCGGCATGCCCCAAACCGCGAATGATGCCCCGGGACAGCGTGGTCTTGCCCGCCCCCAGGTCGCCCTCGAGGAAGATCAGCCCCGCCCCGGCCGTGACCTGGGCAATGCGCCGGCCGAGGTCGACCATGGCCTCTTCATCGGCCAGGAAAAAAATCACTTCAGACACGGCGACTGCTCCTCCAACAATTGACGAATGGCCGGTATCAGATCACTGGCGGCCAGGCCGCGGCCAAACGTGCCCTGGCGATCCCCTGCCGTGGCGTGCAACCACACGGCCAGGCAGCTTGCCTCATAAGCGGGCATGCCCTGGGCCAGCAGTGCGCCTACCAGCCCGGCCAACACATCGCCCAGCCCTGCCGTCGCCATCGCGGGATGGCCTTGGTCACAGCGCGAAACACGTCCGTCCGGGCTGGCGATCAAACTGCCGGCCCCCTTGAGAATAGTCACCGCGTTGAATCGCTGGCTCAACGCGCGCGCCACCTTAAGGCGGTCGGCCTGAACCTCGGCTGTCGAAATGCCCAACAGGCGCGCGGCTTCGCCCGGATGCGGGGTGATCACGCAGTTGGCCGGCAGGCTGACGCTGCCGGTCGCCAGTTGATTCAAGGCGTCGGCGTCCCAGACTTGCGGCTGCGGCGCGTTGGCGGCGACGGACAGCAGGCTTTTACCCCAGGATGCGTCACCCAGACCGGGCCCGATAACAATGACCGAGATCTTTTCCAGCAGGCCCATCAGCTGATTGGCCGAACTCACGCCCTTTGTCATCACCTCCGGCAGACGCGCCAGCGCGGCGGGAACATGCTCCACGCGTGTCGCCAGCGACACCATCCCCGCACCACTGCGCAATGCACTTTCGGTACTGAGCAGCGCTGCCCCGCCAAAGCCTCGGTCGCCGCCAATCACCAGCAGGTGGCCAAACTGACCTTTATGCGCGTCCAGCGAACGCGCAGCCAGTTGCGGCAAGTGGCCCGGCAACAACAGCTGAACGTCGGTTATTTCATGTTTTGTCTGAGGCATGCGTCTTCAAGCTCCGATGTCTGGCAGAATTATACGCATCTAACCTGTGGTTTCCCGTGTCTCATGCCCGCTATTACCTCCGATCTGCCCGCCCTCGCCCAATCGATCAAAGACTGGGGCCGCGAGCTGGGCTTCCAGCAAGTCGGCATCAGCGGCCTGGACTTGGCCGAGCATGAACAGCACCTGCAACGCTGGCTCGACGCGGGCTACCACGGCGAGATGGACTACATGGGCGCCCACGGCAGCAAACGTTCGCACCCCGACGAGCTGGTGCCGGGCACCTTGCGCGTGGTGTCGCTGCGCATGGATTACCTGCCCGGCGACACCCAGATGGCGCAACTGCTGGCCCAGCCGGAAAAAGCCTATATCTCGCGCTACGCCCTGGGCCGGGACTATCACAAGCTGATCCGCAAGCGCGTGCAGCAACTGGCCGACCGTATCCAGGCGCAGATCGGGCCGTTCGGCTTTCGTGCCTTCGTCGACAGCGCGCCGGTCCTGGAAAAAGCCATCGCCGAACAGGCCGGCCTCGGCTGGATCGGTAAAAACACCCTGGTCCTCAATCGCAAGGCCGGCAGCTATTTCTTCCTCAGCGAACTGTTTGTCGATTTGCCATTGCCGGTGGACCCACCCCACGCCACCGAACACTGCGGCCGCTGCACCGCGTGCCTGGACATCTGTCCTACCAACGCCTTCGTCGGCCCCTACGTGCTGGATGCCCGGCGCTGCATTTCCTACCTGACCATCGAGCTCAAGAGCGCCATTCCCGAAGACCTGCGCCCGCTGATCGGCAACCGTGTATTTGGCTGCGATGACTGTCAGATCGTTTGCCCGTGGAATCGTTTCGCCCGCACCACCGCCGAAAGCGATTTCAAGCCACGGCATAATCTGGATAACGCGGAACTTGCCCAATTGTTTATGTGGGACGAGGATAAATTCCTCAGCAGCACCGAAGGCTCAGCTTTGCGCCGCGCCGGTTACGAGCGCTGGCTGCGCAATTTGGCGGTGGGCCTGGGCAATGCGCCGTCGAGCATTGCGGTGCTGGAAGCGTTGAAGGCGCGGCGCGATTACCCGTCGGAAATGGTGCGTGAACATGTGGAGTGGGCGCTCAAGCAACACGCCGCACGCTAGTGGACGTCGTCGTTGTAGACGAACTTGGGCATTTCCCAGTGAAAACGGATCGCCAGCAGGCGCAGTAGAAAGCCGCTGAACAGGGTCAGCAGAATCGCCTGTTCGCTGGGCAATTGCAGATACAGGCACAGCAAGTAGAACCAGGCGGCCAGGAACGACACGCTGGCGTACAGCTCACGGCGAAAGATCAGCGGGATGTCGTTGCAGAAGATGTCTCGCAGGATGCCGCCAAATACGCCGGTGATCACGCCGCTGACCGAGGCCACCAGCATGCCATGCCCCATTTCCAGGGCGGTCATGCAGCCGATCAGGGTGAACGCCACCAAACCCAAAGCATCCAGCGCCAGGAACAGCGAGCGCAGGCGGCGCATCAGCGGTGCGATAAAGATGGTCACCAGCGCGGCCACCGAGGTCAGCACCAGGTATTCAGGGTGCTTGACCCAGGTCAGCGGGTAATGCCCCAGCAGCACATCGCGCACCGACCCGCCACCCAGCGCCGTCACGCAGGCAATCAGCACCACGCCAAACCAGTCCATGCCGCGTCGACCGGCGGACAAGGCGCCGGTCATGGCTTCGGCGGTGATGGCGATGAGGTAGAGCATCAACAGCATGATGGCGATCCTTGCAGGGAGGTCGGCAGTCTAATCATTTGCTGATGGCACCAAAAGGGGGCGCTCCGAGATAAACCCGGTCGCCCTTCAACACTTGGATTTGCAAATCCATTCCCATGTGGGAGGGGGCTTGCCCCCGATGGCGGCCTCTGAGCCGACCAGGATGCTGGATTGGAACGAGTACATATCCGTTTCTGCGGTAACGGCCACTTAGGGTTCCGCCCTGACGGCGGCTCA
>NZ_CVTO01000112.1:53241-61372 GCF_900004715.1 Pseudomonas sp. 24 E 13 | reverse complement strand
AACGGGGCGCCTGAGATCAAGATCAAAAGCCAGATCAAGAGCGGCTCGCTTCGCATCGTGGTTGCGGTTGAGCGCTGCTGAGTTGTGTAGATACCTATGCCCCGATAAGGGAGTGTCAGTCAATGAATCCGGGCCTGACACACCGCCATCGGGGGCAAGCCCCCTCCCACATGTCCAGCGGTCGCGCCGATTTCAAGCCTTGATGAAATGCTTGCGGTAATGCTGCAACTCGGCGATCGACTCGCGGATATCGTCCAGCGCCAGGTGCGTGCTGCCCTTATGGAAGCTGTCCTTGACCTCCGGCGCCCAGCGCGCGGCCAGCTCCTTCAAGGTCGACACGTCCAGGTTGCGATAATGGAAGTAGCTTTCCAGCCCCTTCATATGCGTATAAAGGAAGCGCCGGTCCTGGCAGATGCTGTTGCCGCAGATCGGCGACTTGCCCCTGGGTACCCATTTTTCCAGGAAGGCGATGGTTTCGGCTTCGGCCTCGGCCATGCTGATGCGGCTGTCGCGTACCCGCTGGGTCAGGCCCGAGTTGCCATGGGTGCGGGTATTCCACTCATCCATGGTGGCGAGCACGGCATCGCTGTGGTGAATGGCGATCACCGGACCTTCGGCCAAGGTGTTGAGGTTGCTGTCGGTGACAATGGTCGCCATCTCGATGATGACGTCGGTGTCGGGGTTCAGACCGGTCATTTCCAGATCGATCCAAATCAGGTTCTGTGGGTTTTGCATGGCTTGATTCTCTTGGCACCTTGGCGTAGCTGCGCAGTTTAGCAGGCGGCGCCGTGCTAGACTCGCGACCGTTTTACCCAACTTTTGCATTATCGACACGGAACACCAATGGCCAAACGCCAGCTCAATCGTCGCCAAAACTGGCGCATCGAAAAGATTCAAGGTGAACGCGCAGCGCGCGCCGCCAAACGTGAATCCTCCGCCGTGGAAGCGCTCGAGGGCGGCGACCTGGGGCCCGAACAAACCGGCCTGGTGATCGCGCACTTCGGCGTGCAGGTCGAAGTCGAGGCGCTGGAAGGCGAACTCGCAGGCACGGTGTCCCGCTGCCACCTGCGCGCCAACCTGCCCGCGCTGGTCACGGGCGACAAAGTCGT
This sequence comes from Pseudomonas sp. 24 E 13, assembly GCF_900004715.1. Taxonomy (NCBI): domain Bacteria; kingdom Pseudomonadati; phylum Pseudomonadota; class Gammaproteobacteria; order Pseudomonadales; family Pseudomonadaceae; genus Pseudomonas; species Pseudomonas sp. 24 E 13. The sequence goes on along the minus strand of NZ_CVTO01000112.1, from coordinate 60,263 downwards.
GTGGCGCGCCGGCAACCAGGGCATCGGCGTGATCGTCGCCCAGTTGCCACGCAGTACCGAACTGCGCCGCCCCGACAGCCGCGGTCAGCTCAAGCCGGTGGCGGCCAACGTCGACATGATTGTGATTGTGTTCGCGCCGCTGCCCGAGCCCCACGCCAACCTGATCGACCGCTACCTCGTCGCCGCCGAGCATGCCGGTATCCGCCCGCTGCTGCTGCTGAACAAATTCGACTTGATCGACGAACAGAATGCTCCGGCGCTCAACGCTTTGCTGGCGGTCTACCGCACCCTGGGCTACCCGGTGCTGGAAGTGTCGGCCCATCACGGCAACGGCATGGAACAGCTGCAACAGCAGTTGGACGGGCGCATCAGCGTGTTTGTCGGCCAGTCGGGCGTGGGCAAGTCGTCGTTGGTCAACAGCCTGCTGCCGGAAGTCGACACCCGCGTCGGCCCGCTGTCGGAACTGTCCGGCCAGGGTACGCACACCACCACGACCGCACGGCTGTTCCACTTCCCCGGTGGCGGTGAACTGATCGACTCCCCGGGCATTCGTGAATTCGGCCTCGGCCATGTCAGCCGCAGCGACGTGGAAGCAGGCTTCATCGAGTTCAACGACCTGATCGGCACCTGCCGCTTCCGCGACTGCAAACACGACCGCGAGCCGGGCTGTGCACTGCTCAAGGCGCTGGAGGATGGCCGTGTGCAGCAGCAGCGGATGAACAGCTATCGGTCGATTATTGCGAGCTTGCCTGAGAGCAGTTATTGACGGTCAATTTCTTGATACACATAAACCAGGGTGCTGAACGCCCTAGCCCATTGATTTAACAGGAGCAGGCATCAAGAATCCGGGTCAACTGGGTGGCTGATACACACACGCCAGCTTGTATTCGGATTTCCTGATGCCCATAATTGCTCCGTCACCAGCGAAAGCTGGCAGGAGTCTGGATCCTTTTCGGAGTTGATCCAGCGGCGCAGAAGGGGCGAAGCAAGCTCCGCTGCGTGTCGAATGAAGCCGCCTTCGGGCGGCTTTGCTTTTTGTGGGGAATTAACAGTTGGCTCTCTACTATCACCCCAAACAAGGCGATGTACTGCTGTGTGACTTCACACGAGGTTTTGTAGCGCCAGAGATGTTGAAGATCCGTAAGGTCGTAGTGATATCCCCAACCTCTACACATAATCGCAAGCTGTGCACCGTTGTGCCGATTTCCTCGACCGCACCAGAAATCCAGTACGACTGGCACCCTCTACTACGCGCCAACCCACTTCAATCCGACGGTTATAAAGAGCTGTGGGTGAAATGCGACATGATTTACACCGTCAGCTTCGAACGCCTCGACAAATTGCATAGAAAGACTCGCGCCAAGGGTCGAGAGTACTTCGTACCACGCCTGTGCGCTGATGATATGCGCGGCGTAATCGGTGGTATCAAAGCGTACCTGCCACTCTGACCACACATGAAAAAGCCCCGAATGATCGGGGCTTTTTCATGTGTGGCTTATAGAAGCCGCTTACGACCCCGGCGCCGGCGCAGGCACCGTCGGGTCCTTCACCCCACCGTCATCAAACAGGTTCAGCTTTTGACGCAGCTCATGGGCCGGCAGCGGCTCCTGACCTGGCGGGAGCGCGTTCGGGTCCGCCGGCACTTCACCGGGGGCGCCCTCACCCTGTGCAGGCGGTGGCGGCGGCTGATCGCCCTCAATCGCACGCTGGGCCTTTTTGGTCAACACAACGATATCGATACGCCGGTTGATCGGGTTGAACGGATCTTTCGGATCAAACAACTGCGATGACGCAAAGCCCACCACCCGCGCCACTTGCGGGTCCGGATAGCTGCCGGCCACCAGCGCGCGGCGGGCGGCGTTGGCGCGGTTGGCCGAGAGTTCCCAGTTGCCGAAGTCGCCCTGCCCCGCATAGGGCTTGGCATCGGTGTGGCCGCTGACGCTGATCTTGTTCGGCACCGCCTTGATGGTGTCGGCCATGGCCAGCAGGATATCTTCGAAGTACGGCTTCAAGCGCGCGCTGCCGGAATCGAACATCGGCCGGTTGGCGGCGTCGGTGATCTGGATACGCAAGCCTTCCGGGGTGATCTCGAAGGAAATCTGATCCTTGAATTTCAGCAGTTGCGGGTTTTCCTCAACCTTGTTCTGCAGTTCCTGCAGCAACAGCTCAAGTCGCTCTTTCTCGACCTGTTCGGCCATGGTTTCGACCTGATCGCGCTCGATCGGGATTTTCTCCTGAGGCGATTCGGTCTCAACTTCCGGATTGATGGTGCGCTCCGGCGCCAGCTGCGGCGAGCCGCCCAGATCGATTACGAAGGGTGTACCACTTTCCGAAAAACCAATCGGGTCCTTGAAGTAACCCGCAATGGCGATCTTCTGTTCAGGGGTGGCGGTGGACATCAGCCACAGCACCAGGAAGAACGCCATCATCGCCGTCGCGAAGTCGGCGAAAGCGATTTTCCAGGCGCCGCCGTGATGCCCCGCGGCGAAGCGCTTGACGCGCTTGATGATGATCGGCTGGTTGTTTTCCATGGCTTAGCGACCGCGAACCGCTTGTTCCAGCTCGGAGAAACTTGGGCGATGTTTCGGGTACAAGACCTTGCGCCCGAACTCCACTGCCAGCGACGGCGGCATGCCCGACGCCGAGGCGACCAGGGACGCCTTGATCGCTTCGTAGAGGTTGATTTCTTCCTTGGCGTCATGCGCCAGGGAGGTGGCGAGCGGGCCGAAGAAACCGTAGGCCGCCAGGATACCGAAGAAGGTGCCCACCAGCGCCGCACCGACGTGCATGCCGATGGCCGCCTGATCGCCCTCGCCCAGGGAGGCCATGGTCACCACGATACCCAGTACCGCCGCGACAATACCGAAACCCGGCATGCCGTCGGCAATCCCGGTCACGGCGTGGGAAGGATGCTCCAGCTCTTCCTTGAGGCTGAACAGCTCCATGTCGAACAGGCCTTCAAGCTCATGGGGCGCCATGTTGCCGGAGGACATGATGCGCAGGTAATCGCAGATATACGCGGTCATGCGCTCGTCCTTGAGCACGGCCGGGTACTTGGCGAAGATCGGGCTGGCGGCGGCGTCTTCGATATCCCCTTCGATGGCCATCATGCCTTCGCGGCGGCTCTTGTTGAGGATCTCGTAGACCAGCCCCAGCACTTCCAGATAGAACGTGTGGGAGAAGCGCGAGCTGAACATGCCCAGCGACTTCTTGATCACGTGCATGGTCATGTAGCCCGGATTGGCCTGCAAGAAGGCACCAAAGGCGGCGCCGCCGATGATCAACACTTCGAAAGGCTGAATCAGCGCGGCAATTTTACCGTGGGACAGGACGTACCCGCCGAGCACACTTGCGATGACGACAATGATGCCGATAATTTTAGCCATAGGGGATCTGTACTTGCGCCGTCGGGTTCATGGACATAGTGGGTGCAGCTGAAAAACTCTTGTTCTACTTATCGGCGAAACTGCGCCAGACTATAGCCCGTTAAGGCGAAAAGCCAATTCAGCCCGTTACGGGTGTGTTGAACACATATGATGATCGCGCCCCAATCATGGCTAATGAAACGACAGTCCCAACTGCAAGACCCACCACCCTCGCCGCCTGGATCCAGCGCCTGGACGACGTGCTGCTGCCCGTTCCCCAGGCCAGCCATGAGCGCGTGTGCAAAGCGATCCGCGACAGCCGCAGCTCATTGAGGGACATCGCCGAGCTGATGCAAGACAGCCCGGCCCTGGTGCTCAGCGTGATGCGCGAGGCCAACAGCCACACCCACGGCAGCCTGGCGGAACCGGCGGAAAACCTCGAAGTGGCGCTCAATCGCCTCGGCCTTAAACGCGCCGAAGAACTGCTGGTGCGCCTGCCGTCGGTGCCGGCCCGCGAGATTCCCGTCGCGCTGCGCCAACTGCTGCTGGTCAGCCAGCACGCGTCCCAGCAAGCCAACGGCCTGTTCGGCAGCCGCCTGGCGCGCCTGTGGCAGGATATCCATTGGGGCAGCCTGCTGTTTCTGTCACCGTTGTGGCCGATGGCCGTGGCCTACCCCAAGCTGCTTGAGGAATGGGAGCTGCGGGTGATCCACAAGGGCGAGTCGGCGCGCAAGGTCGAGCAGCAAGTATTCGGCGTGCGCCTGCTGGACCTGTGCCTTGGCCTGACTGCGGCCTGGCACCTGCCGATCTGGGTATCCCAGGGCTATAACCTGCTGCTGGGCGAGCGGCGTCTGCTGGTCAAGGCATTGCGTATCGCCCGCGAAGACGACCCGCTGCGCCACCAGCAGTTACTCGACGCCGAACCCAACCTGCGTCGCTGGCTGAATCAGCCGGCCAACACGGTGCTGTTGGCCAACGGCCTGGCGCTGTCGGCGCAGGAGTCCTGGACCTGCCCGCACACCGAGCGCTGGCAATACCTCACTGCGCTGTACCTGCAAGAGCCACTGGGCGATGTGCAGCAGCAGGTTCACCAGCAAGCGGTCACCAGCGCCCGCAGCACCCTGATGCCTGATCTCTGGCACCCGGCGCTGTCGCTGATCTGGCCGTGGCACGTGCAAAAAGTCCATCGTGGCTTGCTGCCCGCGCCACCGCCCACGGCTGAAGCACTGGCGCTGTGGCGCAACCGTTGCACGGAGCTGCTGGTCGAGCCGAGCCGCTTTGCCAATGCGATGCACCTGACCACGTGCGCCAAGGAAGCCCTGGTCGCCAGCGGCATGCAGCGCGTATTGCTGTTCATGGCCGATCGCGCCTTGAGCACCTTGCGTGTGCATCAGGCCGATGGCTTGCCGAAGGACGCCGCCAACCTGAGCCTGGATGTGGTCAACAGTACATTGCTGCAACGCTTGCTGGAAAAGTCCGCCCAGGTGCGTCTCGGTCCTGACAACCATGCGCAGTTCGCCGCCCTGCTGCCACCGATCCTGCGCCGCCTGTTTACCGGCGAGCACCTGCTGTTGCGCTCGCTGAGCTGTAATGGCCGCGTGGTCATGCTGATGGTAGCTGACCAGGGTGGCGGGCCGTTCTCGGAAACCACCGTGCAAGCCTTCGGCAAAACCGCGCAATGCGTCGAAAAAGCCCTGCACAGCTTTACCAACCGCAGCGCCTGATGCTTGCGCTACAATCGCCCTCCTTTATCGCCAACATTTGTGCCCAGGAGACCTCACATGCCTGACTTCTCTGGCTTGCCGCTGGTGATCGAATGCAGCGACCTGCAAGGTCGCCTTGATGCCGAACACCTGATTCTGGTGGACCTCACCAGTGCCGCCCGCTACGCCGAAGGGCATATCCCCGGCGCGCATTTCGTTGACCCCAGGCGCACCCAGTTGGGCCAACCGCCCGCGCCGGGCCTGCTGCCAAACAAGGCCGACCTGGAAAAGCTGTTCGGCGAACTGGGCCACACACCCGATGCCACTTATGTGGTGTATGACGATGAGGGCGGCGGTTGGGCCGGGCGTTTTATCTGGATGCTCGACGTGATCGGCCATCAGAAATACCACTACCTCGACGGCGGCCTGCTGGCGTGGCTGGACGAGAAGCACCCGTTATCCACCGAGGTGCCGCCCCCCGTCGGCGGCCCGGTCAGCCTCACCTTGCATGACGGCCCCACCGCCACCCGCGAATACCTGCAAAGCCGGCTCGGCGCGGCCGACCTGGCTATCTGGGACGCACGCGGCCCGCTGGAATACTCCGGTGAAAAAGTCCTCGCGGCCAAAGCCGGGCACATCCCCGGCGCCGTGAACTTCGAGTGGACCGCCGGCATGGACACGGCGCGCAGCCTGCGCATCCGCCGCGACATGCCGCAAATCCTCGAAGACCTCGGGCTGACCCGCGATAAAGAAATCATCACCCACTGCCAGACCCACCACCGCTCTGGCTTCACCTACCTGGTGGCCAAGGCGCTCGGTTATCCACGAGTCAAAGGTTATGCCGGTTCCTGGGGCGAATGGGGCAACCACCCCGACACCCCCGTTGAGATTTAAGGTTTAAGGACAGTTATGAAAAAGCAGTTGTTTATCCTCAGCCAGTATTTGCTGCCACACCACTTGCTCTCGCGCCTGGCCGGCTGCATTGCCGAGTGCCGTGTGCGCTGGTTCAAGAATGCCTTCACCCGCTGGTTCGCCAAGCGTTACCAGGTGGACATGTCCCAGGCGCTGGTTGAAGACCTGACCGCCTACGAGCACTTCAATGCCTTCTTCACCCGCGCACTCAAAGACGGCGCGCGCCCACTGGATCAAACGCCGGGCGCCGTACTGAGCCCGGCCGACGGTGCCGTCAGCCAGCTCGGCCCGATCGAACATGGCCGTGTGTTCCAGGCCAAAGGCCACAGCTTCAGCGTGCTGGAACTGCTGGGCGGCGACGCCGCGCTGGCTGCGCCGTTCATGGGCGGCGACTTCGCCACCATCTACCTGTCGCCAAAGGACTACCACCGGGTGCATATGCCACTGGCCGGTACCTTGCGCGAGATGGTCTATGTGCCAGGGCGAATTTTCTCGGTGAACCAGACCACCGCCGAGAACGTACCGGAACTGTTTGCGCGTAACGAGCGGGTGGTCTGCCTGTTCGACACCGAACGCGGGCCGATGGCGGTGGTATTGGTGGGCGCGATGATCGTGGCCTCGATTGAGACCGTATGGGCCGGGCTGGTAACGCCGCCCAAGCGCGAACTGAAAACCTTTCGCTACGACGAAGCTGCCCGTGCGCCGATTCACTTGGAAAAAGGTGCGGAGCTGGGGCGCTTCAAGCTGGGTTCGACCGCTATCGTGCTGTTCGGGCCGGATCAGGTGAAATGGACCGAAGCATTGTTGGCGGGCTCGCCCGTGCAGATGGGCCAGGGTATTGCCCTGCCAAAAGCCTGATTCAGGCACTGTGAAGAACCAAATGTGGGAGGGGGCTTGCCCCCGATGGCGGCCTCTGGGCCGATCAGGATGTTGGATTGGACCGAGTACATATCCGTTTCTGCGGTAACGGCGACTTAGGGTTCCGCCCTGACGGCGGCTCACTTTTGAAAAGCGCAAAAGTAAGCAAAACGCTCTTGCCCCA
>NZ_CVTO01000112.1:50009-53144 GCF_900004715.1 Pseudomonas sp. 24 E 13 | reverse complement strand
ACTCGCTTCGCATCGTGGTTACGGTTGGGCGCTGCTGAGTTGTGTAGATACCTATGCCCCGATAGCGGTAGCCCAGTCAGAGATGTATTGACTGACCCACCGCCATCGGGGGCAAGTCGAATCGTCGCACCGCCCCTCCCACATTTTTGAGCGCATTTCGTCAGTTAGAGCTGCCCATCACGGTCGCGCAAGCCCAGCAGATACAGCACCCCATCCAACCCCAAGGTCGAAATCGCCTGCTTGGCCGACTGCTTGACCAACGGCTTGGCGCGGAACGCCACCCCCAGCCCGGCAATCGCCAGCATTGGCAAGTCGTTCGCGCCGTCGCCGACCGCAATGGTCTGTTCCAGGCGCAAGCCTTCCTTGTGCGCCAGCTCCCTGAGCAGGTCCGCCTTGCGTTGTGCGTCGACAATCGGCTCCACCGCCACGCCGGTCACTTTGCCATCCACCACTTCCAGCTCGTTGGCAAACACGTAGTCAATGCCCAGCTTGGCCTGCAGCTGCTTGGCAAAATAGGTGAAGCCACCGGACAGGATGGCCGTTTTGTAGCCCAGGCGCTTGAGTTCGGCGAACAGGGTTTCGGCGCCTTCGGTCAGGCGCAGGGAAGCGCCGATGGAATCGAGCACGCTCACGTCCAGGCCCTTGAGCAGCGCCAGGCGCTCCTTGAAGCTGGCGCGAAAATCCAGCTCGCCGGCCATCGCCCGCTCGGTAATCTCGCTGACCTGTTCGCCCACACCCGCCGCCTTGGCCAGCTCGTCGATGACTTCGGCTTCGATCAGGGTCGAGTCCATGTCGAACACCGCCAGACGACGATTGCGCCGGAACAGCGAATCTTCCTGGAAGGCGATGTCGACATTCAGCTCCTGGGCCACGCTCAGGAATTCGGCGCGCAGCGCTTGCGCATCGGCCGGCTCACCGCGCACAGAGAACTCGATGCAGCCCTTGCCTTTGTCCGCCGGCGTGTCCAGCGGCATACGTCCCGACAGGCGGTCGATATGGTCGATGTTCAACCCGTAATGCGCCGTGATCGAGCTGACGCGCTGCAGTTGTTCGGCCGTTACCTTGCGGGTGAGCAACGTCACGATATGGCGCTTTTTGCCCTGGCCTTCGACCCAATGCTGGTAATCGGCTTCGGACACCGGCGTGAAACGCACCTGCTGATCGAGTTTGTAGGCCGTGAACAGAATGTCCTTGAGGACAGACGATGCCTGCTCGGTGCTGGGAATTTCCACCAGGATGCCGAACGACAGGGTGTCGTGGATCACCGCCTGGCCGATGTCGAGAATGTTCACACCACCCTGGGCCAGAACACCGGTAATGGCAGCGGTGAGACCCGGTCGGTCAAGACCTGTGATGTTGATCAGGACAATTTCGCGCAAAGCGCACCCCCAGGCTGGAAAAAAACCGTATTCTACCCACTTTCAGTGACCATCGGGCACAGCCAGCGCTTTGCCGGTCATGGGCCTGTCGCTATACTGCGCGTCAACTTCACGGACCAAGAGCCGAGCGCAAGTGAACCGGCCCACGCCAGTAAAAACCGATAACTTCTTCCTGCTGATCTTCCGGGCACTGCGCCACCGCCGTGTACCGATCGCATTACGCATCGCCAGCCATAACGTGATCCTGGTCGCTCTGGCCCTGGTGATCTACGCCTGCGTGATGGGTTTGCAGTTCAAGCAGGCCATGCATGAGCAAGCCGACGCCCTGGGCGAGAGCCTGACCACCCAGACCGCCACCTCGGCGACTGAGTTGCTGGTGTCCAACGACATTCTCAGCCTCAACGTGCTGCTCAACAACCTGACCAAGAACCCGCTGGTGGCCCACGCTGCTATCTATAGCGTGGACAACCGGATCATGGCCGAAGCCGGGCAGCGCCCGAAAAACGGCCTGCTGGGCGAAGCCGAGGGCCTGTACCAGAGCAATATCACGTTTCAGGATGTGAAAGCCGGCCAATTGCGCATCAGCCTGGACATGCAACAGTTCCAGCAACCGATGACCATCAGCCTGCAAAGCATGGGCATCCTGAGCGCGATCCTGTTGGCCTTGGCCCTGGCCTTAAGCCTGCGCCTGGGCCGGCATATCTCCACGCCGTTGATGCAACTGCGCATCTGGCTGCGCGATATCAACGAACATACCCCGGCCACCGACCGCCAGGACGAAATCGGCGACCTCGCGCGCCAGCTGCATGCCAGCTTCGCGCCGGAGCCGACGGTACCTGAGGTTGAACCCGAGCCGGAGTACGACGAGGCCGACTACAACGACGACGAGCCTGAGTTTGAAGTGCGCGACCTGCGTGACCCAGGCTTTGACGAAAGCGCTCCGGTGGCCGGTTTGAAGCCTGCGCCACGGCATGTGATCAAGGCCGAAGAAGACGAGCTGGATGACGAAGACCCGTTCGCCGACCTGCGCGATACCGCAGACACCGCGCCTGCCGTAGCGCCGAAAGCGCTTGCGACCAAGAGCACCGAGCCCCAGTACAGCGCCGTACTCGCCGTGCAACTGGGTGCCCAGGACCAACTGCGCCGCCTGCCCCGCGCCCGCTTGACGGAATTGCTGGAACGCTACCGCGACTGTCTCGACCAGGCGGCCTCGCTCTACCAGAGCGAACTGCACACCCTGAACGACGGCAGCACGTTGATGCTGTTCCACAGCGAAGACAGCGGCGAAGATTACCTGACCAACGCCATCTGCTGCGGCGAGTTGCTGCGCGCCCTGGGCCATGCCTTGCAGATCGAAGTGGCGGACAGCGGCATTACCTTGCAATTGCAGTTGGGCCTGACGGTGGGCGATGACCTGTTCGGCATCAGCCAGATCGACCTCTTGCTGACCGAGATTGCCCAGGATGCCCTGGCCTTGTCCCAGCACAGCCGCAACCTGCTGCTGGTGGAGCGCAAGATCAGTGAAGACACGCTGATTCGCCAGCGCGCACGCATCCGCCCGATTGCCAGCCCTGAGGGCGCCAGCTGTGTGGAGCGTTTGATGGAGCCGTATCCGTCGATGCTGGAGCGCCAGCTGGCGCGGATGCATGAGACCCGTAACAAGAATTGAAGAACACCGCTAAACCCAATGTGGGAGGGGGCTTGCCCCCGATGGCGGCCTCTGGGCCGACCAGGATGCTGGATCAGACCGAGTACA
>NZ_CVTO01000112.1:0-49959 GCF_900004715.1 Pseudomonas sp. 24 E 13 | reverse complement strand
AACGGGGCGCCTGAGATCAAAAGCAGATCAAGATCAAGAGCGGCTCGCTTCGCATCGTGGTTACGGTGGGGGCTACAGAGTTGTGTAGATACTTATGCCCCGATAGCGCTAGTCCAGTCAGAGATGCATTAACTGACCCACCGCCATCGGGGGCAAGCCCCCTCCCACAGTTAATCGTGGTGCAGCTTAAATTGCAGCCCAAACAAAAGGCCCGCTTACTCAGCGGGCCTTTTGTTTGTCTGGCATTCAGATCAAAACCTGAACACTTCCAGGTCCGTACGAATCGGTGTTGCCATCGGCATCTTCGGTTTTTCCGGGGTTGCGGGCTTGGCTTGTGCCGGTGCCTGCTTGCGCGGTGCCTCGGCAATCGGCGGCTGGTTGGCCAGCGGCTTGAGCGCCACCGACAGCTGCTGCGCCAGGTGCTGCAACAATACGCCCTGGGCCTGGACCTGGGACGCGGTGGTGCCGGCATGTTCTTCCTGCAGGTGCACGATACGGTTGTCCCGTACTTGCCCGCGACGGTCGATCAAGCGCCACTGTGCATCCAGGATCGCCGGTTGCGACTTGCCGGAGTCAAGCCGTGTGATGGTCAGCAACACTTGCACATCCGGGGAAAACCCCGATGGGCCTGGCGCCAGGACCACGCGCTGACTGTCCAACTGACCGGCCACCTGACGCAACATCAACTGGTTGATATCGGAAGAAAGGCTACCCGCCCAACGACCATCCGTGGAACCTTGCAGGCTTCCGTCGTTCTGACGTTGGAGCAGGGTCTCGCGTTGCAGGTAATCAGCAACGATGACCGGACCCAGCAGGACCGCCATGCCGGCGGTTTGTGCTGGCTGAGCCGGACTTCCGCTGTCCAGCTGGTACAGCGACACCGGCTGGTGCGTGCTGCAACCCGCCAGCCCTAATAGGCCAGCGAGCATCAAAAATAGAGGAAGGCGTGGAGCAGTCATCATCCCATCCAGGTGGCTGCCACAAGGCGAACCACAATGTAATACTAAAAATAACCTAAACACGCTCGGCCACGCCGGCGCTGGAAAGGCCATATCATCCGTGAATATGCGCCATGACTCCAGCGCCAAAGCGTCGATCTACGCGTTAAATCGTAGATCGAGGCCTCTAGTACGCCTTAAGCAGGCGTTTCTACCAACAAAGCATCCACTCGCTGGAAGCCTCGAGGCAGTTTGTTGCCGCGTCGACCGCGCTCGCCCTTGTAGTGCTCAAGGTCGTCAGGGCGCAGCGACAGCGTGCGCTTGCCGGCCTGAAGCACCAGCGTAGCGCCTTCGGGGATGACGGCAATGTCGGTCACGTACTCTTCGCGACTGGCCACACGCTCTCCCGGGATACCAATGATCTTGTTGCCCTTGCCCTTGCCCAGCTGCGGCAGGTCGCTGATCTTGAACACCAGCAGACGCCCTTCGGTGGTCACCGAGGCCAGCCAGTTGTGCTCACGATCCTCCACCGGTCGCGGCAGGATCACCTTGGCATTGTTCGGCAAGCTCAGCAGCGCCTTGCCCGCCTTGTTCTTGGCCTGCAGGTCTTCACCCTTGACCACGAATCCGTAACCGGCGTCGGAGGCGATGACATACAACGAATCATCGTCCGGCAGCAGCACGCACTCGAAATTCGCCCCCGGTGGCGGTGTAAGGCGCCCGGTCAGCGGCTCGCCCTGCCCCCGTGCGGAAGGCAGCGTGTGGGCCGGCACCGAATAACTGCGCCCGGTCGAGTCGATAAACACCGCAAACTGGTTGGAACGTCCGGCGGCGGCGGTTTTGAAGCCATCACCGGCCTTGTACGAAAGCCCGGTGGCGTCAATATCATGCCCTTTGGCGGAGCGAACCCAACCCTTTTCCGACAGAACGACGGTAATTTTCTCGTTAGGCAGCAGCTCGGTTTCTGTCAGAGCTTTCGCTTCCGCACGCTCGACAATCGGCGACCGGCGGTCATCGCCGTAGGTTTCGGCGTCCTTGATCAGCTCGCTGCGCACCAGCTTCTTGAGCTTGGCTTCACTGCCCAGCAGCGCCTGCAGCTTGGCTTGTTCCTTGAGCAGTGCGTCCTGCTCGTCGCGCAGCTTCATTTCTTCCAGTCGCGCCAACTGGCGCAAGCGGGTGTCGAGGATGTAGTCAGCCTGGATCTCGCTCAATTCGAAACGCGCGATCAGCTCGGCTTTCGGGTGCTCGGCGGTACGGATGATATGGATCACTTCATCCAGGTTGAGGTAGGCGATCAACAAGCCGTCCAACAGGTGCAGGCGGCGCTCGACCTTATCCAGGCGAAATTGCAGGCGCCGGCGCACGGTCTGTACGCGAAACTCCAGCCATTCCACCAGCAGGTTGCGCAGGTTCTTGAGCTGCGGCTTGCCGTCCAGGCCGATGATGTTGACGTTGACCCGATAGCTGGACTCCAGGTCGGTGCTGGCAAACAGATGCTGCATCAGCACTGCATGATCCACCCGGCTGTTGGTCGGGATGATCACGATGCGGCAAGGGTTCTCGTGGTCGGACTCATCGCGCAAGTCGGCGACCTGCGGCAGTTTCGACGGCTTGGCCTGCATCAGCGCGGCGATCTGCTCCAGCACCTTGGCGCCGGACACCTGATGCGGCAACGCGGTCACGATAATGTCGCCGTCTTCGACGTGATACACCGCGCGCATGCGCACCGAGCCCTTGCCGGTTTCGTACATTTTCAGCAGGTCGGCGCGCGGCGTGATGATTTCCGCTTCGGTCGGGTAGTCCGGGCCCTGGATATGCTCGCAGAGCTGCTCGACCGTGGCTTTTGGCTCATCCAACAGGCGAACGCAGGCGGCGGCGACTTCGCGCAGGTTGTGCGGCGGCACATCGGTGGCCATGCCGACAGCGATGCCGGTGGTGCCATTGAGCAGAATATTCGGCAAACGTGCCGGCAACACCAGGGGTTCGTCGAGGGTGCCGTCAAAGTTGGGCCCCCAGTTCGCGGTGCCCTGGCCCAGCTCGCTGAGCAATACTTCCGAATAACGCGACAGACGCGCCTCGGTGTAACGCATGGCGGCGAAGGACTTGGGATCATCCGGCGCGCCCCAGTTACCCTGGCCGTCGACCAGGGTGTAGCGGTAGCTGAACGGCTGGGCCATCAGCACCATGGCTTCGTAGCAGGCCGAATCGCCGTGGGGGTGGAACTTGCCGAGCACGTCACCGACGGTACGCGCCGACTTCTTGTGCTTGGAATCGGCGTCCAGGCCCAACTCACTCATGGCGTAGATAATGCGCCGTTGTACCGGCTTCAGGCCGTCGCCGATATGCGGCAGGGCACGGTCCATGATCACGTACATGGAGTAGTTGAGGTAGGCATTTTCGGTGAAGTCAGCCAGCGATCGGCGTTCTACGCCATCTAAGCTGTCTGCGAGGATGTCACTCATGCGGGCCTCATCGTTGGGTAAGGCGCAGCGGAACTGCCGCTGCGCTGATTCAATTCAAAAAAGTCGCGGCTCATGGCTGGGCACTCCAGCCACCGGCCGGGGCGGCAAACCGATAGACCACCGGACGCTTTTCACCGTCGGCACGCGCGCCAAAATTATTGTCGATACCAATCCAGGCGCCGTCGGCGTCCACCACCAGGGCTTCGGCCAGGCCATAAGGTTGGGGGTAACGCCGTTCGGGCGTCAGGGTTTCGTCGGCAAACGACCAGCACAGCTCAACCTTGGCCGTCACCGTATCGCGTCGGCAAATCTGGAATGCATTGCGCTCCAGGGTGAACAGCTTGTCGTTGAACAGCGCCAGGTCGGCAAAATCCTTGGACACGGCCTTGGCGTTGGTGAACTGCGCCGGCTGCACTTCCAGCCCGGCCTCGCTCAACAATACGCAAGCCCCCTCGCAATCCCACACGCTCTGCCCGCGCTTGATCGAGATCAGGCCACGGCGCTCACGCTCGGCGGCGAGCCAGATCTGATTGCCTTGCGGGTTCACCGTCAGGCCTTCGAACAACGCATTGAAGTGCAGCAACATGCCGCTGGCCCGCGCCTCGCGCACCATGCCCGGGGCGATTTTCAACCACTCGGGCGCACCGGCTGCCGGTACCTGCAACACCGCCGCATGGGCTTCGCTGACGATGTAGCGGTTGCCTGCGGCATCACAGCTGATGCCTTCGAAATCCAGGTCTCCACCGCGAATGAACGAAGCCGCCTTGGTGCGCGAGCGCAACCCCCACGGCAGGCCCGATTCGGGCACCGGGGGTACATCGATCGTCAATGCCTCGGCGTTCCAGGTCGGCTCGCGGGTGTCCAGACGATAAATCCGGTCATCATCGCGGTCCGATACCGTCCACAGGTCCTTGCCGCACAGCGCCAGGCCCGACAGGTTGCCGCCGCGCATGCCGTCTACCGGATGTTCCGACACCAACTTGAGCTCAGCCACGGGCGCGGCCACCCCATCGGTGGCTGCCAACCCGCACACCATCAGGATCGCCAGGGCGACGCCTGTGCGCATCAGCCCAATACCTCGGCCAGGTTGCCTTTGGATTCGAGCCAGGCCTTGCGATCCGGCGCACGCTTTTTCGCCAGCAGCATGTCCATCATTTCCGAAGTGCCGGCGAAGTCTTCCAGGGTCAACTGCACCAGACGCCGGGTGTTCGGGTCCATGGTGGTTTCGCGCAGTTGCGGCGGGTTCATTTCACCCAGGCCCTTGAATCGCGTGACCTGTGGCTTGCCGCGCTTCTTCTCGGCCACCAGGCGATCGAGGATGCCATCGCGCTCGGCTTCGTCCAGGGCGTAGAAAATCTCCTTGCCCAGGTCGATGCGGTACAGCGGCGGCATGGCGACGTAGACGTGACCGGCATCCACCAACGGGCGGAAGTGCTGCACGAACAACGCGCACAGCAAGGTAGCAATGTGCAGGCCGTCGGAGTCGGCATCGGCGAGGATGCAGATCTTGCCGTAGCGCAGCTGGCTCATGTCCGCTGCGCCAGGGTCGACCCCAATGGCCACGGCGATGTTGTGCACTTCCTGGCTGGCCAGCACTTCGCTGCCATCGACTTCCCAGGTGTTGAGGATCTTGCCGCGCAACGGCAGGATCGCCTGGAATTCCTTGTCCCGCGCTTGCTTGGCGGAACCGCCGGCGGAATCACCTTCCACCAGGAACAGCTCGGAGCGCATCGGGTCCTGCCCGGCGCAATCGGCCAGCTTGCCGGGCAATGCCGGCCCCTGGGTGATGCGCTTGCGCTCGACTTTCTTGCTGGCCTTGAGGCGACGACCGGCGTTGTTGATCGCCAGCTCCGCCAGGGCCAGGCCCAGTTCCGGGTGCTCGTTGAGCCACAGACTGAAGGCATCCTTGACCACACCGGAGACAAACGCCGCCGCCTCGCGGGAGGACAGGCGCTCCTTGGTCTGGCCGGAGAACTGCGGCTCCTGCATTTTCATCGACAGCACGAACGCAATGCGCTCCCACACGTCTTCCGGCGCCAGCTTCACGCCGCGCGGCAGCAGGCTGCGGTATTCGCAGAATTCGCGCATGGCGTCCAGCAAGCCTTGGCGCAAGCCGTTGACGTGGGTGCCGCCCTGGGCGGTGGGGATCAGGTTGACGTAGCTTTCCTGCACGCTGTCGCCACCTTCGGGCAACCACAACAGCGCCCAGTCGACGGCTTCCTTGTTACCGGCCAGGCTGCCGCAGAACGGCGCGTTGGGCAGGCGTTCGAAGTCGCTGACCGAATCTTCCAGGTAGGAGCGCAGGCCGTCTTCGTAGTGCCACTCGACCTTTTCGCCGGTGCCTTTGTCTTCAAAGCTCACCAACAGGCCCGGGCACAGCACGGCCTTGGCCTTGAGCACATGCTTGAGACGGCTGATGGAGAATTTCGGCGAATCGAAGTATTTCGGGTCCGGCGCGAAGTACACGCTGGTCCCGGTGTTGCGCTTGCCGACAGTGCCGACCACTTCCAGCTCGGTGGCTTTGTAGCCATCGGCGAAGGTCATCTGGTATTCGTTGCCGTCACGCTTGACCTTGACCCTGACCTGCGTGGACAAGGCGTTGACCACGGAAATCCCCACGCCGTGCAAGCCGCCGGAGAACTGGTAGTTCTTGTTGGAGAACTTGCCGCCGGCATGCAGTTTGGTGAGGATCAGTTCGACGCCCGATACACCCTCTTCCGGGTGAATGTCCACCGGCATGCCGCGACCGTCGTCGGACACTTCCAGGGAGTGGTCGGCGTGGAGAATGACCTGCACCGACTTGGCGTGCCCGGCCAAGGCTTCGTCGACACTGTTGTCGATGACTTCCTGGGCAAGGTGGTTCGGCCGACTGGTGTCGGTGTACATGCCGGGGCGTTTGCGCACCGGGTCGAGGCCCGAGAGGACTTCGATGGCGTCGGCGTTATAAGAGCTAGCGCTGGGAGTGGCCATGGGGTCTCGTCGTGAGTCGTTCGATTAAAAAATGACCTGCGATTTTTACAGTGACGAAAAATCGAAGGATTGATACTGATCAGCGCCAATGCCGGCAAAGCTCAACAATGCCGGCAATTGCTGGGCAAACCCTTGGTAACCGTGGTCGCCACCGGCCTGGATGCGCAAGGCACAGGCCCGGTAATACTGTTGGGCCAGGCGATAATCCAGAGTTTCGTCCCCGGTCTGCAACCACACCTGATAACGCGCGGCGTCCTGAGGAGCCGGTACTTCCAGCTCGGCCAACGCCGTGACGTGGTCGAGGGTCAACTCCCAGCTTTCGTCGGTGTAGAGGTTCTTCTGGGTCCCCAGGTAGCCGTCAAACATCCGATGGGGGCTGACCGCCGGGTTGACCAGCAGCGCCTTGAGGCCATGGCGTTCGGCAAGATGGGTTGCATAGTAGCCGCCCAATGAACTGCCGACCAGCAGCGGCCTGCCCAGTTCTGCGATGGCCTCCTCCAATTGAGGAATCGCCTGACGCGGATGATGATGCAGCGCCGGAACACGCAGCTGCTCGGACAGGCCAAGCTTGCCCATTACGGTGATCAACTGGCTGGCCTTGTTGGAAGCCGGCGCACTGTTGAAACCGTGAATATAGAGGATCGAAGCGGACATGCCGGGCTCTCCGTGACTCAGCCAAAGAGGCGCAGTTTACAGGGATAAGGGGCCTGTGTGAGAACCCATGTGGGAGGGGGCTTGCCCCTGATGGCTGAGTGTCAGTCAGCACATGTGGCAGCTGACACACCGCCATCGGGGGCAAGCCCCCTCCCACCTTTTGATCAGCGTTTACAGCTATTAATAGCCGTTGCTGCCGTAGTCGACGGTGAAAGCGAAATCCCTGACCCGCTCCACCCCGGTCTCCAACCGCCCGTCGGCATGCAAACGCAGCCAGCGATAGCCTGGGGCCTGGTCGCTGACCTGGAAGTCCTCACTCCCGGGCGCGAACTGGATGCAGGTGGACGGCGAAGCCAGCAGGCGCACGCCGTTGCGCTCGCTGTCGATTTCCTGGTGCACATGCCCCCACAAAACCGCTTTCACTTGGGGGAAGCGGTCAAGCACGGCAAACAGCGCATCCGGATTGCGCAGGCCGATAGGCTCCATCCAGGCGCAGCCGATCGACACCGGGTGATGATGCAGGCACACCAGGTGATGCCGGTTCGGCGCTTCACTCAAGGCCTGGACGAGCAGTTGCAGCTGCTGGTCCTGCAGGTAGCCGGGCACGGAACCGGGGACGGCGGAGTCCAGCAAGGTCACGCGCCAGTTGCCGACGTCAACCACCGGCTCCAGCAGGTCGCTGTGCACGGCAGCGTGGGCCATGATCTGCGGCTCATCGTGGTTGCCGGGCAGCCAGCGCGCGGGAGCGCCCATCGGCGCGGTCATGTCGCGAAATTGCTGGTATGACGCCAGTGTGCCGTCCTGGGACAGATCCCCCGTGGCCAGCACCAGATCGACAGGCGGCTGCTGCTCGCGCACAAGATCAATCACCCGCTGCAGGCTGTCGCGGGTATTCATGCCCAGCAGCGTGACGTCTGCATCGGCAAACAAATGGCTGTCGGACAGTTGCACCAACAGCACAGCGTCAGGGTTCATGGCGGATACGCTCGGCAAGGCGCTCTCCCTAGCGGTCACAGGAATAGACAGGTGGGGCAATTATGCTGGGGCAGGACGCAAAGAGGAAACCCAGGGAAAACAAACGCAGTTCACATCTACCGCACGACTTCGAACTCATGGCCCAGGGCCAGGCAGTGACTCAGCCATTCGCCGAGGAACACATTGAGCTGGGCTTTCTCATCGGGCTGGTGCATGAACACATTCGGGTAAGGATAGATGCTGCGAAAGCGTCGCGCATGTTCGGCGCTGATCACTTCGGCCATGCGTGCATCGTGGTACACCTGCACTTCCAGCTGCGGCACCGGCAGCCAGGGCAGGCTGTGCTCCTGGCGCACGCGCAGGGTGGTGGTGTACGGGCAATTGACGATGACTTCCAGGGTCAGCACGCCCAGCATCTGGTCGCCGTGGGTCACGGCAATGCGCCGCGCCTGGGGCGTGTGGCGCATGTCGGGGAGCAGGCGCATCAGCCGCGCATAGTTGGCCTCGCACGCGGCCTGCAGCCCGATCAGGTCAACCCGGTAACGTTCCCGTGCCTTTACTGCCATAGCCCCCTCACTTCCGCGCGATTAAGCGCAAGCCATTGCAGGGCGATAATGCTGGCTGCATTGGAAATCCTGCCGTCGCGCACAGCCTGGAAGGCATCTTCGAATGCCCAGGTGGTCACGCGGATATCTTCGGCCTCTTCTTCCAATCCATGGATACCACCGGCCTGTGAGCTGTCGCAACGGCCCAGGTACAGGTGGACGAACTCGGTACTGCCGCCAGGCGACGGGAAATACTTGGTGATCGGCCACAGCGCGGAGAACGTCAGCCCAGCTTCCTCTTCGGCTTCGCGGTGTGCAACCTCCTCGGGTTGCTCGTCCTTGTCGATCAGGCCGGCGACCATTTCCACCAGCCACGGGTTGTCGGCACGCCCCATGGCGCCGACGCGGAACTGCTCGATCAGCACCACTTCATCGCGCTGCGGATCGTAGGGCAGTACGCACACCGCATCATGGCGCACAAACACTTCACGATTGAT
Organism: Pseudomonas sp. 24 E 13; assembly: GCF_900004715.1. Lineage (NCBI taxonomy): Bacteria > Pseudomonadati > Pseudomonadota > Gammaproteobacteria > Pseudomonadales > Pseudomonadaceae > Pseudomonas > Pseudomonas sp. 24 E 13. Next base: position 40,918 of record NZ_CVTO01000112.1, on the reverse strand, counting down.
CACGCGGCTCATGCCGCCGTCGAACTTCTCGTGGCGCAGTTGCACCCGATCGAGCTGATAGAAGCCCTTGTAAGCAGAGTCGCGCTGAACAATCTCGATATTCTTCGGCGTCGACTTCGTAAAGTCCGTCATATTCTTCCTCGTCATAAGCCGTGCAGTGGGCGCCATCCTAACGCGCCCAAGTGGCTCGGCGCAGCCCCTTTCCGGTTGCCGGGATAGACGGCGGGCGTCAAACTCACACTAATCAGTCTAGTGGCGAACTGGCGGCCCTGTTGGCAGTCCAAGCGCTACTCTTTTCGCTTTCCATCGATTTACGAAGGACACACATGTCGCTTTTAAAAATCGCCTCCATGGCTTGTATTGCCTTGACCCTGGGTGCCTGCCAGAGCCTGTTCCAGCCCGGCCAGCTCAAACCGCTGGACGTCACCACCGACAAGTCGGAGCAGATCAAGCCCGGCTGCGGCAGCCCTGATTGTCCGCTGGTGAACATCGACACCGTGCATTTCCCCGCCGACCCGCAACTGGACAAACTGGTCGAGCAGCGCCTGCTGCAGATGACCCGCACCACGCCCGGCGCCGGCGTCCCTGCGACCCTGAATGCCTACCGGGACACATTCCTGCGCGAATCCCCCGACCGCCACAGCATGTACTTGCAGGCCAAGGTACGTGAGCAGCATGACGGACTGGTGATCGTTGAAGTGTCCAGCTACCTGGACACCGGCGTGGCCCACGGTGAACCTGGCCGCGGATTCATCAACTATTCACGGGTGCTGCACAAGGAATTGGGCCTGGCCGACATGCTGTTGCCCGGCCAGGAGCAGGCCTTCTGGAATACCGCAAAAGTTGCCCACAACAGCTGGTTGATCAACACCAAGATGGACCGCGACCCGGAGTTCGTGAAGAACTGGCCGTTCCAGAAAACCCCGAACGTGGCCTTGACCAGCGGCGGCGTGGTGCTCAAGTACAACGTCACCACCATCGCCCCCTACGCCCAGGGGCTGATCGAAATCACCATCCCCTATGCGCGCCTGACCGGTGTGATCAAGCCTGAGCTGATGCCCGCGCGCCACTGACCGCCCGCCCCAGGATAAACTGCAGCAACCCTGCCAGCAGCAATGCCGGCAGGGTTGCGCCGATATCCGGATAGAGGTGCGCCAGCAGGTGGTAGGTGCCGATGCCGCCCAGCCACGCCAGCAGCGCCGGCCAATGCAGTTGGGTCACCGTGCCCTGGCGCCGACGGCGCAGGATGAAGTGATCCACCAGTACCACGCCGAACAGTGGCGCAAACACTGAGCCGATCAGCAACAGGAAGTTCTGGTATTGCGCCAGGGGCGCCAGGCAGGCAATCACGGTGCAAATCACACCGATGGCCAACGCCAGGTGCTCGACTTTCAAACGCAGCAGCATCCCGCTCGACACCGCCGCCGAGTGAATATCGGCAAAGGCATTTTCCGACTCGTCCAGCAGGATCAGCAACAGCGGAATACCCAGGCCGGCGCCGGCCAGGGCCAGCAGCAGCGCATTGACTTCAGCGCTGGGCGCAAAGGCCAGGGTGTAGGCCACCCCCAGGCTCATCAGCCAGAAGTTACCGATAAAGAACCCCAGCGCGGTGCCGCCGAACACGCTTTTCGCGCGCTTGCCAAAGCGTGAGTAGTCGGCGATCAGCGGCAGCCACGACAGCGGCATGGCGATGGCAATGTCAAAGCCCACCGCAAACGGCATCGAACCGTCACCGGCCTGGGCCCACAGCGCGACGAGGTCGGCCTTGGCAAACAGGTTCCAGGTCAGCCAAAGACAGGCCGCGAGCAGCAGCCAGATGCCCCATTTGCGCAGGATTTGCCGCACGAAGGTCAGCGGGCCACTCACCGCCAGCACGGTGGCAAGGCCACCAAACAACACGGTCCACAACAAGGGGCTCGCCAACAGGTTGCCCTCGCTGAACGCACGCGTACCCAACAAGCTGGCGGCATCGCGCATGACGATAATTTCGAACGAACCCCAGCCAATCAATTGCAGCAGGTTCAACAGCGCCGGCAGGCTCGCACCGCGGCTACCGAGGCTGAGCTTGAGCGCGGCCATGGCGGACAGCCCGGTGTCGCTGCCGATCACGCCGACGGCGGCCAGCAACAGCACGCCGACCAGGGTGCCGAGCAAGATGGCCAGCAATGAACCCGACAACCCCAGGCCCGGCGCCAGTAAGGCGCCGGTTTGCAGGACCATCAGGCCGATGCCGAGGGAGAACCACAGGGAGAACAGGTCGCGGGCGCCGAAGACGCGCTTGTCCTGGGGGACTGCAATGTCCGGCGAATAGGTGCTCGGTTGAATGCTCAAGGGTGGAATCTCTGAGGGGCTGATCGTTCCCACGCTCTGCGTGGGAATGGCGCTTTGGACGCTCTGCGTCCGCCTTTGTGACGCAGAGCGTCACGGGATGCATTCCCACGCAGAGCCTGGGAACGATCATGGGTTTCAGACTTTCTTGTAGAGCTGACTGCCTTCCTGCCTGAACCGCTCCGCCTGCTCGGCCAAGCCCTTGGCTACGTCCACATCCACCGCTTCAATGCGCTGGTTGGCCGCGTACTCACGCACTTCGTGGGTGACTTTCATCGAGCAGAATTTCGGCCCGCACATCGAACAGAAATGCGCGACCTTGGCGGACTCTTTCGGCAGGGTCTCGTCGTGAAACGCCCGCGCGGTGTCCGGGTCCAGGCCCAGGTTGAACTGGTCTTCCCAACGGAATTCGAAGCGCGCCTTGCTCAGCGCGTTGTCGCGAATCTGCGCGCCCGGATGGCCTTTGGCGAGGTCGGCGGCGTGGGCGGCGATCTTGTAAGTGATGATCCCGGTCTTCACGTCATCCTTGTTCGGCAACCCCAGGTGTTCCTTGGGCGTGACGTAGCAGAGCATGGCGCAACCGAACCAGCCGATCATCGCCGCGCCGATGCCGGAGGTGATGTGGTCATAGCCCGGCGCGATGTCGGTAGTCAGCGGGCCGAGGGTGTAGAACGGCGCCTCGTCGCAGCATTCGAGCTGCTTGTCCATGTTCTCCTTGATCAACTGCATCGGCACGTGGCCGGGGCCTTCGATCATGGTTTGCACGTCGTGCTTCCAGGCGATCTTGGTCAGCTCGCCAAGGGTTTCCAGCTCACCGAATTGCGCGGCGTCGTTGGCGTCGGCCACCGAGCCCGGACGCAAGCCGTCACCCAGCGAAAAGCTGACGTCATAGGCTTTCATGATTTCGCAGATTTCTTCGAAATGCGTGTAGGCGAAGTTTTCCTTGTGGTGCGCCAGGCACCATTTGGCCATGATCGCGCCGCCACGGCTGACGATGCCGGTGACGCGGTTGGCGGTCAGCGGCACATAGCGCAGCAATACACCGGCATGGATCGTGAAGTAGTCGACGCCCTGTTCGGCTTGCTCGATCAGGGTGTCGCGAAACAGTTCCCAGGTCAGGTCTTCCGCCACACCGTCGACTTTCTCCAGTGCCTGGTAGATGGGTACGGTGCCGATCGGCACCGGCGAGTTGCGGATGATCCACTCGCGGGTTTCGTGGATGTGCTTGCCGGTGGACAGGTCCATGATGTTATCGGAGCCCCAGCGAATGCCCCAGGTCATCTTCGCCACTTCTTCTTCGATGGACGAGCCCAGCGCACTGTTACCGATATTGCCGTTGATCTTCACCAGGAAGTTACGGCCGATAATCATCGGTTCCAGTTCAGTGTGATTGATGTTGGCCGGGATGATGGCGCGGCCACGGGCGATTTCTTCACGAACAAATTCGGGCGTGATGATCTTTGGAATGCTGGCACCAAAGCTGTGTCCCGCATGCTGCTGCTTGAGCAGGCCGGCGGCGCGGGCTTCTTCAAGCTTCATGTTTTCGCGGATGGCCACATATTCCATTTCGGGCGTGATGATGCCTTTGCGCGCATAGTGCATCTGGCTGACGTTGGCGCCGGCCTTGGCCCGTCGTGGATTTTGCAGGTGGGCAAAGCGCAGGTAGGCCAGGTCCGGGTTATCCAGGCGTTCCTGGCCGTAGCGTGAGCTCAGGCAAGCCAGTCGCTCGGTATCGCCGCGCTCTTCGATCCAGGGCGAGCGCACGTCGGCCAGGCCTTTGCGCACGTCGATGATCACGTTGGGATCGGTATACGGACCCGATGTGTCGTAGACCACCACCGGTGCATTGATTTCACCGCCGAACTCGGTGGGCGTCACATCCAGGCTGATTTCGCGCATGGGCACGCGAATATCGGGACGCGAGCCCTGTACATAGATCTTCTGTGAGCGGGTAAACGGCTGCACGGAACCGGAGTCGACCTTGGCCGATTCACTCAAGTGCACGGTGTTTTTTGATTTTTGGCTTTTTAATTCGGTGCTCATCAGGGCTCTCCAACTTATCCGGGCGGTGGATTGTTGTCGGAGCGAACCTGTGACGGACGGACGCACTGAAACCAGTGCTGTGCTTGCGCACGAGGGCTGTTCGATTGTCGAACAACTTCCCGGACGAAGCACAAGAGGACTCGCCGGGTGACGAGAAATCTTGTTCCCTACGCAGGCGCTAACCTGATCAGGTTCAACGGGATCCGGTATTTACCGATCTCAGCCTTCCAACAAGGCACCCCGACAAGAACCTGGCCAGTCTAGACCATGGCGTGGGCAAATTGCCAATGACACTGTCGTCAGGATGATAAATGGCGTAATTACAGGATTGTTGTGCCGAGGCCCGCCCACTACACTCCTGAGCTGCCTTAGGCTTGACGCTCCCTCTTTGCCACCGTAGCCTTGGGCAATAAATTATCATCGTAATATTTACTCAGGGATCGCCTCATGCTGCGCAAACTTTCACTGGCAATTGCCGTGTCTTGTGCGACCAATGGAATGGTCTGGGCAGCTGAAGCGCCCTTGTCCGCCAACACCGACCTGGTCAGCGTCTATCAGGAAGCGGCGAGCAACAACGCCGACCTGGCCGCTGCCCGCGCTCAATATGGCGCGCAGAAAGAAGTGGTGCCCCAGGCGCGCGCAGGCTTGCTGCCGAACCTGTCGGCCGGCGCCGACAGTAACAACGTGCGCACCCAGATCGACCAGCCCGCCGCCACTGCCAGCCGCGACGCGCACTCCTGGCGCGCCACCCTGAGCCAGCCGCTGTTTCGCGCCGATCGCTGGTTCCAGCTGCAAGCCGCCGAAGCCGTCAGCGAGCAAGCCTCGCTGCAACTGTCGGCCAGTGAACAGAACCTGATTTTGCAAAGTGCCGAGAGCTACTTTGCAGTCCTGCGCGCGCAAGACAACCTGGCCTCGACCAAGGCCGAAGAAAATGCCTTCAAACGCCAGCTCGACCAGTCCAATGAGCGCTTCGATGTGGGCCTGTCGGACAAGACCGATGTGCTGCAATCCCAGGCCAGCTACGACACCGCTCGCGCCAACCGCATCGTGGCCCAGCGCCAGGTGGACGACGCCTTCGAGGCGCTGATCACCCTGACCAACCGCCAGTACAACTCGATCCAGGGCATCGTCCATACGCTGCCGGTGCTGCCGCCGGCGCCGAACGACGCCAAGGCCTGGGTCGAAACCGCCGGGCGCCAGAACCTCAACCTGCTGGCCAGCAATTACGCAGTGACAGCCGCCGAGGAAACCCTCAGGCAGCGCAAGGCCGGCCACTTGCCGACGCTCGATGCGGTTGCGCAATACGAAAAAGGTGACAACGATGCCCTGGGGTTCAGCAACCCGAACCAGTTGCCCATCCCGTATGGTGGCGATGTGTCGCAACGCACCATCGGCTTGCGGTTGAACATCCCGATCTACAGCGGCGGCCTCACCAGCTCGCAAGTGCGTGAATCCTATTCACGTCTCGATCAGTCCGAGCAGCAACGCGAAGGCCTGCGCCGCCAGGTGGTGGAAAACACCCGTAACCTGCACCGCGCCGTCAACACCGATGTGGAACAGGTGCAAGCACGCCGCCAGTCGATCATCTCCAACCAAAGCGCGGTGGAAGCCACGGAAATCGGCTATCAGGTGGGCACGCGCAATATCGTCGACGTGCTGGACGCACAGCGCCAGCTCTACTCGTCGGTGCGCAACTACAACAACAGCCGCTACGACTACATCCTCGACAACCTGCGCTTGAAGCAGGCAGCGGGCACGCTGAACCCGGGGGATCTGCAGGACCTGACGCGCTACTTGAAAGCCGACTACAACCCGGATAAAGACTTCCTGCCACCGGACCTGGCCAAGGCCGCCGCCGAGCAGCTCAAGGCCCGCCCGGGTTCTTGAAAACACCATAAACCAATGTGGGAGGGGGCTTGCCCCCGATGGCAGTGGGTCAGCCAACCTGTTGGGTGACTGACACACCGCTATCGGGGGCAAGCCCCCTCCCACATTTGAATTGTGTTGAATCAGTGAGTCATCAACCTGTCCAGTCCGTCCAGCAAACGCTCAAGCGCTCCCTGATTGGCCTGCATCACTTTCAATCCCGCCTCTGCCATCCTGCGCGCATCCCGCGGCAGCTCGAACAATTGGCGCACCGCTTCGGCCAAACCTTCTGCGTCATCCACTTCGCGCAACGCCCCGGCCTCGCGCATCATCGCGCTGATTTCCAGGAAGTTGAACAGGTGCGGCCCCATGATCACCGGCTTGCCCAGCGCCGCCGGCTCCAGCGGATTGTGCCCGCCGGTCGGTACCAGGCTGCCGCCGACAAAGGCGCTGTCGGCCAACGCGTAGAGAAACAGCAACTCGCCCATGGTGTCGCCCAGCAGCACTGAAGTATCGGCATTGACCGCTTCGCCACTGGAGCGCCGCACGGTAGCAAAGCCTTGCTGCACGCACCGATCGAACGTTGGCCCGAAGCGTTCCTGATGACGGGGCACCAGAATCAGCAGCGCATTGGGATAGCTGGCCAGCAACTGACGATGGGCGTCGAGCACGACTTCGTCTTCGCCCTCGTGGGTGCTGGCGGCGATCCACACCGGGCGTTCGCCGGCGCCCCATTGTTCGCGCAAGGCGGCGGCGCGTTCCGGCAGTTGGGGGTCGATGGTCAGGTCAAACTTGATCGAGCCGGTGACTTCAACGGTTTCAGGTCGCGCGCCCAGGCTGCGGAAACGCTCGGCCTCGGTTTCGGTCTGCACGGCGAACCAGCTCATTTCGGCCAGCATCGGCGCGGTCAGTCTGGCGAAACGCGCATAGCCCTTGGCCGAGCGTGCCGACAATCGCGCGTTGGCCAGGGCCACCGGAATACCGCGTTGGGCGCAGGCGTGAATATGGTTAGGCCACAATTCGGTTTCCATGATCACTGCGAGCCTTGGCTGTACTCGGTCAAGAAAACGCCGGGCAGCGCAGGGCAAATCGTACGGCAGATAACAATGCTGGACGCGCGGTTCATCGGCAAACAGCGCCTGGATTCGCTCGGAACCGGTGGGCGTCATGCAGGTGACGGTCATCGGCAACTGCGGGTAACGCGCCAGGAGGGCCCGGATCATCGGCGCGGCGGCAATGCTTTCGCCCACCGACACCGCATGCACCCAGATCCCACCCGGCTGCATCACAGGCAAGCCATAGGAAAATCGCTCGCCCACGCGCTTGGCATAGGCCGGCGCCTTGCGCGCGCGCAGCCACAGACGTAAAGCCACCAACGGCAGCACCAGGTAAAACAGACAGGTGTAGAGAGTTCTATTCATGGCGGCGGAGTTTATCGGCTTTTTCAGTCGATCGCCTGCAAGCACTCGGCAAAACGTTCAGCCACAAAGCGTGCCGCAGGCCCGAGGTGCTCATCGCGACGCCACACCAACTCCACCACCAGCGCCGGCGGGGTCCATTCGCTGCGCAGTTCAACCATCTGCTGTTGATAGGTGGGATATTGCACGATGTGCCGTGGCAACCAGGCCCAACCCAGGCCGCTCATCACCCATTCGGCCAACACATAGAAGCTGTCGGCCCGCCATACCTGCGGGCTGGCGGCTTCACTGCCGGGGTAGACGCTGGTCTGGGTCGACATCAGCAACTGGCGATACTGCGCCAACCGTTGGCAGTCCACGTACTGCTCCCTGGCCATGGGGTGATTGACACCGCACACCGTGACCATCTCCACACTGCCCACCACCCGCCGCTCAAGGGCTTCGGGAATCTGGTCGTGATAGAACAACAGACCCAGGTCGGCCTGGCGTTCCACCAGCTTGCGCGCCACATCGCCTTGCGCTGCGCTGGAAAACTGCACTTCCAGCAATGGATAGCGCACCGCCAGCGCCGCAAGGCTGTCGAGCACCGGTTGGAACAACATCGCCTCGTCCTGAGCCAGGCGCAGACATGCTTCCTCGCCACGGGTCAGCGACAGCGCCCGCCCCGTCAGGCGCTCGCACTGGCGCAGCACTTCACGCGCTTCCTCCAGCAACACACTGCCGGCTTCGGTCAGGCGCGGCTGACGGCCACTGCTACGCGCGAACAGGCTGACGCCCAGGTCCGCCTCCAACATCGCGATCGCGGTGCTGACGGCCGACTGCGCCTTGCGCTGCCCACGCGCCACGGCGGAAAACGAGCGCTGTTCGGCGACGCTGACAAACAGGCGCATCTGTTCCAGATCCCACTGCACGCTCATGGCTTAACCTATCTTCAATTCGGATAGGTAATGACTTTACCCCATCTGTTGAACCTCTAGAATGCCGACCTATCAAACCCGCTCCACCTTGAGGATTGCACCATGAACGCCGCCTACTGTTACCTGGCCATCGCCATCTGCTCGGAGGTGATCGCGACCGTTTCCATGAAAGCCATCAAGGGGTGGAGCACACCGATTCCGCTGTTGCTGGTGATCGTCGGTTACGGCATCGCGTTCTGGATGCTGACGCTGGTTGTGCGCACCGTGCCGGTCGGCGTGGCGTATGCCGTCTGGGCCGGCATGGGCATCGTGATGGTCAGCATTGCCGCGCTGTTCATCTACGGGCAGAAGCTGGATATCCCGGCCATGCTGGGGATGGGACTGATTGTGCTGGGCGTGGTGGTGATTCAGCTGTTCTCGAAAACCGCGGGTCACTGACCGCCCCTCAACAGCCTGTATACTGCGCCCCTTGTCTTGAACATTGAGGTCGCCGATGCCATCCGTTATTTCCACCGACGTTCTGATTGTCGGCGCCGGGGTTGCCGGCCTCTGGCTCAATGCGCGCCTGCGCCGCCAGGGGTTTTCCACGGTACTGGTGGAAAGCGCGACCCTGGGTGGCGGGCAAAGCGTTAAGTCCCAGGGAATCATTCACGGCGGTGCGAAATACGCCCTGCACGGCGCCCTCACCGGCGCCTCCGAAGCGATTGCCGACATGCCGCGTCGCTGGCGTGAAGCCCTGGCCGGCAATGGCGAGTTGGACCTGTCCGGCGTGCGCCTGCTCTCTGAAGCCCACTACCTGTGGTCCCCCGGCACCCTCGCCGGCAATCTCACCAGTTTTTTTGCCAGCAAGGCCGTGCGCGGCCGTGTCGATCAGGTCAAGGGCGACGAACTGCCGGTCGCGCTGCAGGATCGTCGCTTCAAGGGCAAGGTCTACCGCCTGGCAGAATTGGTGGTGGATGTGCCCAGCCTGATTGAACGCCTGGCGCACCTGGCCGGTGACGGTCTGCTCGCGGGCCAGCACATCGAACCGCTGCGCGAAGGCGACACGCTGGTGGGCTTGACGGTCGATGGCCGCGAAATCCGCGCTCAGCGCATCGTATTGAGTGCCGGCGCGGGCACCGCCGATCTGCTGGCGGCCCTGGGCTTGAGCCAGCCGGCGATGCAAACCCGCCCGTTGCACATGATCCTCGCCAAAGGCCCGGGCCTGAAGCCGTTGTATGCCCATTGCCTGGGCGGCGGTACCAAGCCGCGCCTGACCGTGACCACGCACCCGGCCGCAGACGGCAACTGGGTGTGGTACATCGGCGGCGATATCGCCGAGGCCGATGGCGTGGCCCGCACGCCGCAAGAGCAAATTGCCACCGCGCAGAAAGAACTCGCTCAGCTGTTGCCATGGATCGACATGAGCCAGACCCAGTGGGCCACCTTGCGCGTCGAACGCGCCGAGCCAATGCAATCAGGCCTGAGCCGTCCCGACAATGCCTTCCTGGCCGAACAGGGCCGCCTGTTGGTGGGCTGGCCGACCAAGCTGGCCCTGGCGCCGGACTTTGCCGACCGGGTCATCGACAGCCTGGAACGCGCCGGCATCCGCCCAGGCGCCAGCGACCCCCTGCCCGACCTGCCCAAACCCGCGATCGGCCAACCCGCCTGGGAGCACCTGTTGCCATGAGCCTGCCAACCCTGCACGAACTGTATCGCCCCCTCGGCAGCACCGGCCTGCTGGTGTCGCCCCTGGGCCTGGGCACCGTCAAGCTGGGTCGCGACCAAGGGGTCAAATACCCCAACGGCTTTCAGATTCCAAATGACGACGAGGCGCGAATGTTGCTGCGCCAGGCGCGCCAGTTGGGCATCAACCTGATCGATACCGCACCCGCCTACGGCCGCAGCGAAGAGCGCCTGGGGCCACTGCTGCGTGACCAGCGCAAGGATTGGGTGATCGTCAGCAAGGTCGGCGAAGAATTCGAGGACGGCATGTCCCGCCACGATTTCAGCGCCGCCCATACGCGGATGTCGATCGAGCGCAGTCTGAAACGACTTGAAACGGATTTTATCGATCTGGTGCTGGTGCACTCCGATGGCAACGACCTGCACATCCTCAACGACTGCGAGGTTTACCAGACCCTGGCGGAGTTGAAAAAAGAGGGCAAGATCCGCGGTTTCGGCTTCTCCGGCAAGACCGTTGAAGGCGGCGTGAAGGCGCTGGAGCAGGGTGATTGCGCCATGGTGACTTACAATCTGAACGAACAGGCCGAAAAAGCCGTCATTGATTACGCGGCGGCCCATGGCAAGGGCATCCTGGTGAAAAAAGCCCTGGCCAGCGGCCACGTATGCCTGGCGCCTGGAATGGATCCAATTCAGGCGAGTTTCACGTTGTTGTTTGCGCAAACGGGCGTCGCCAGTGCTATTGTCGGGACCATCAATCCGCTGCACCTGGCCCATAACGTGGCAACCGCTGCCCGAGTCATCCGTCAACTCTGATGCCGCCCACGCGGCCGACCCCGTCGCACAAAGGAGCCGACATGCCGCGTACGCTCATAAGAAAGAACCCCAGCAACTTCAAGACACTGCCGCTGCACGTGGAAGCCACCCCCGAAGGCCTGAGCTACCAGAGCGTCGGCATGCCGCTCAACTTCGCCCAGACCCTGCAACGGCGCAAGCCGGTCGAGGTGCCGGACGCCGAACGCTTCGCCCTGGAACTGGCGAACCTCGGCGTCTCGGTGCGCCTGACCCTGCACTGGCAAAACAAGGATTACTGGGTGCTGGTACGCCAGCGTCGCCAGGATCGCGGCGACGTGGTGCTCAAGCTGATCTCCGGCTACGTCCCCGCCCATGAACTGAACCTGCCGCTGCACACGGCTATTCAGGAAATTGCAGAGGAATGCCTGCTGGAAACCCCTGAAGGCTGGCTCGGCGGGCGCTTCAACGATACCTGGCTGCCGGCGCCCTACTCCGCCGCGCTGCATTACCGTGAAGCCCTGCCGTTTCGCCTGAGCCCGCTGTCCGGCGCCGCGCGTCCGGTGCGCTGCGCCACCACCCAGTTGATCGAGCGTCCACGGGCCTATGTGCACCTGCCGACGGCGTCACTGCAGCTGATTTACGACCTGCGCCTGGAAGTGCCGAAGGAAGCCAAGTCCCTGAGCCTGTTCCATGTGGATGAGCGCCTGGAAGGTGACCAACTGGTCGCACGCCTGGATCGCAAGCGTCCGGACCTGTACCTGATGCCGCTCAAGGACGGCGAGCCCCTTGCCGAGTTGTACACCGTCAAGAAGGACCAACTGTATCCAGCGAGCACACGGGGTTTGTACCTGGCCGAAAGCTTCGCCCGGCAGGACGGCTGGCTGGTGCGTGATGAGCGGATTCGCTGGAAGGACTGGCTCAGGCAGCAAGGCCTGGCACAGCCGGAAAAAGAGTCAAAGCTCAAGCGCTTGACCGGCAAGGCGCAGCAGATGCTGCGCAAGATCGTGCCGAAGAAAAAAGCCAGGGGCTGACGCACACCCGATATCGCTATCGGCGTGCGGCTCAGCCTTTGAGCAAGCGCTCCAAGCCGACCTTCAACGGGGTAGGTTCAGGCAGGGTGAAGCTTGCCAGCAGGCGCCGATTGTCGGCCCGCGAATGGCGAATATCCCCCAGGCGCGCCGGTCCATAAGTAATGACCGGCAATGCGCCCACCACTTGCTCCAGTGCCTGCAGCACCTGCTTAAGCGTAGTGGCGTGGTTCCAACCGACGTTGATTGCCCCTGCGGGAATAGTCGGCAACTCGATGGCCTGCACCAGCACATCCACCAGGTCTTCCACATACATGAAGTCACGGGTTTGTTCGCCATCGCCAAACACGGCAATGGGCAGGCCCTGCTGCACACGCTCGCTGAAAATGCTGATCACACCGGAATACGGCGATGACGGGTCCTGGCGCGGACCGAAGATATTGAAGAAGCGGAAAATGACCGGCTCCAGGCCATGCTCACGACGGTAGAAGTCGAAGTAGTGCTCGCTGGCCAATTTGTCCGAGGCATAGGGTGTCAGCGGCGCCTTGGTCGTCTCTTCGTCGATGGAGGCACCCTCGCCGTTGTTGCCGTAGACCGCTGCGCTGGAAGCGTACACCACACGCTTCACGCCGGCCTTGCGCATGGCTTCGCAGATATTCAAGGTACCGATGAAATTGCTCTGGTGCGTGCTGACCGGATCGTCCACGGATGCCTGGACCGACGCCACGGCCGCCAGGTGGACCACCGCCGACGCGCCAACGACCACTTGAGCCAAAAGCTCGGCGTCGGCCACATCACCTTCCACCAGTTGCACGCGCGGGTCATCCAGGGGCAGGTTGCTGCGCTTGCCGGTAGACAGGTTATCCAGCACCCGCACCGAATAGCCCTTGGCGAGCAACGCGTCAACCAAATGCGAACCGATAAAGCCTGCGCCTCCGGTGATCAACACCCATTTATCAGCGTTATTCATTGTTACGTATTTTCTCGACGATGGCCGTGGTCGAACTGTTTTCTACCAACCCCAGCACTTTGACGGTGCCGCCGTAGGCGCTGACGATGTCCGCACCGACCACCTGGTCGACGGAATAGTCACCGCCCTTGACCAGCACATCAGGCTTGACCTGGGCCAACAGGTTTTCCGGGGTGCCTTCAGAAAAGCTGATCACCCAGTCCACCGCACCCAACCCGGCCAGGACCGCCATGCGCCGGTCGACGCTGTTGATCGGTCGGCCCGGGCCTTTCAAGCGGCTGACGGAAGCATCATCGTTGACCGCGACGATCAGGCGATCGCCCTGGGCGCTCGCCTGCTCAAGGTAGGTCACGTGACCGGCGTGCAGGATGTCGAAACAGCCGTTGGTGAACACGATGCTTTCGTTGTGGGCGCGTGCGTCGTCAATCGCCAGCAGCAATTGCTCGAGCCCCAGCACACCGCGCTCCGAACCTTCGGAACGCTGGATGGCGCGACGCAACTCGGGGGCGCTGATGGCCGCGGTGCCCAATTTGCCGACCACAATGCCCGCCGCCAGATTGGCCAGGGCCACGGCATGGGGCAGTTCCTCGCCGGCGGCGATGGACGCGGCCAGGGTGGAAATCACCGTATCACCGGCGCCGGTGACGTCGAACACTTCCCGCGCACGCGCCGGCAGGTGCATCGCCGGGTGGCCGGGACGCAGCAGCGTCATGCCATGTTCGCCACGGGTCACCAGCAGGGCGCCGAGTTCAAGGTCGGCCATCAGCGCCGCGCCCTTGCTGACCAGTTCGTGCTCATCGGCGCAACCACCGACGACCGCTTCGAACTCGCTGAGGTTGGGCGTGATCAGGCTGGCGCCCCGATAAATCGAGAAGTCCTTGCCCTTGGGATCGGCCAGCACCGGAATGTTGCGGGCCTTGGCGGCCTGGATCAGCACCTGGTGATTCTTCAGGGCGCCTTTGCCGTAGTCGGACAACACCAGCACCTTGATGCCTTCGAGCAACGCGTTGACCTGGTCACCCAGGGCCAGGGCGTCGGTGGCGAAGGGTTCTTCGAAATCGATACGCAGCAATTGCTGGTGACGGCTCATGACCCGCAGCTTGACGATGGTCGGCTGATGGGCGATGCGCTGGAACAACGCGCGCACGCCGGCACCGCGCAGGCTATTGGCCAGGCTGTCGGCGGCTTCGTCGTCACCGGTCACACCCACCAGGGAAGCCGGGGCGCCGAGCGCGGCAATATTGAGGGCAACGTTGGCAGCGCCACCTGGACGGTCTTCGATTTGCTCGACCTTGACCACCGGTACCGGCGCCTCAGGGGAAATCCGTGAGGTACCACCATGCCAGTAACGGTCGAGCATGACATCGCCGACCACCAAGACAGGGGCTTGATTGAATCGCGGCATGGACAACTTCATGGAGCAACCCACATACAAAATGAACAGGGGCGCGATATTAGCACAGGGTTTGCGATGGCTTGCGCCCACCGCAGGGCAAATGTGGGAGGGGGCTTGCTCCCGATAGCGGCGGGCCAGCCAGCACTTGTGCAAGCTGACACTGAGCTATCGGGGGCAAGCCCCCTCCCACAGGGGATCTGCGCTAACGGATCAGCATCAGGGCAAGCCCCCTCCCACATTCGAGCCGTGGCGCCTGTTGGATCAGGTGATGTCGGCCGCTACCGGCGCATCAAGGCCCATGGCATGCAGGCGCGCGTAGTAGCCGTTCTGCGCCAGCAGCTCACCGTGGGTGCCGCGCTCGACGATGCGCCCGTCGTCCATCACCAGAATCAGGTCGGCCTTCTCGATGGTAGACAAGCGGTGTGCAATCACCAGCGTGGTGCGCCCCTGCATGACCTTGTCCAGCGCGGCCTGGATATGCCGCTCGGACTCGGTGTCGAGGGCCGAGGTGGCCTCGTCGAGAATCAACACCGGTGCGTTCTTGAGCAGCGCACGGGCAATCGCCAGGCGCTGACGCTGGCCACCGGAAAGCAGCACGCCGTTCTCGCCGACCTGGGTATCGAAGCCCTTGGGCAACTGGTCGATGAAGTCCTTGGCGTTGGCATCCGTCGCCGCCGCTTCAACGTCTTCGCGTGGCGCGCCGGCCAGGTCGCCATAGGCGATATTGTTGGTCACGGTGTCGCTGAACAGGGTCACATGCTGGGTAACCTGGGCAATGTGCTTGCGCAGGTTGAGCAGCTTGTAGTCTTCGATCTCGATGCCATCAAGCAGGATTTCACCGCTCTCATGGTGATAGAACCGCGGGATCAGGCTGGCCAGGGTCGACTTGCCACTGCCCGAACGCCCCACCAGGGCGATCATCTGCCCGGGTTCGGCGGTAAAGCAGATGTCCTTGAGCACATGGCGTTCGGTGCCGGGGTAGGTGAAGTTCAGGTTGCGCACTTCCAGGCGACCGCTGACCTTGTCGCGTTCGAGGGTGCCGTGGTCGACCTCCACCTCTTCGTCCAGCTGTTCGAAAATGCTTTCGGCACCGGCCACGCCCTTCTGAATGGTCGAGCTGACCTCCGACAGTTGGCGGATCGGCTTGGGCAACAGACCGGCCAGGGTGATGTAGGCCACCATGTCGCCGGCCGACGCATCGCCGCGCAGATACAGCACCAGGAACATCAGCACCGCCATCGCGGAGTAGATCACCAGTTGCAGCGCCGGGGTGTAGATCGCCCCGGTGCGGGTCATGCGCAGTTGCTTGTTGGTATTGCTCTGGCTGGCCTTGAGGAAACGCTTCTCTTCATAGACCTCGCCACCGAAGCTGCGTACCACGCGGTAACCCTGGATGGTTTCCGAGGCGACGTGGGTCACGTCACCCATGGCCACCTGGATCTTCTTGCTCTGCTTGCGGAATTTCTTGCTGGCCGTGCTGACCATGACGGCAATCAACGGCAGGATGGCAATCATGACCAGCGTCAGGCGCCAGTTCATGAACAGCAGCGAGGCAAACAGGAAGATCACCGTCATGCCTTCGCGGATCACCACCTTGATCGCATCGGTCGCCGCCCCCGTGACCATGGTCACGTTGAAGGTGATGCGGGAAATCAGGTGCCCGGAATTGTGGTTGTCAAAGTAACGGTTAGGCAGCGTCAGCAGGTTGTTGAACAACTGCACGCGCAAATCGTGGACCAGGCCCAGGGAGACCTTGGCCAGCAGGTAGTTGCCCAGGAATGAGCCCAGGCCCTGCCAGGCCGCGATCAGAATGATCAGCAGCGGCACCGCCTGCAGCAACTGCAGGTCGCGCAGGAACGGCACGGTCGGAAACAGCACGGCTTCGGGATTGGAAAGGCCGTCGACGAAGTATTTGAGGATGTAACCCAGCATCGGTTGGGTCGACGCGAAAATCAGAAATCCAAGGATACTCAGCGCGAACAAGCCCATATAAGGCTTAACGTAACTGAGCAGGCGGAAGTATATTTTCAAGCTCGAAGGGCTTGCGCTCGGACTGGAGTCGGTCATATCACGCGGCGTTTTGAAAAAGGAGGCTGACTTTAGCACAGCTTCTCTGTTGTACTTGCACCCGGCGTACGCCACGACCCGGCAGGATCACGCGGGCGACATTACATGGCCACCTCCTCGGGAGGGTCGGCTTTCTCTTTCCGGAATGGCTCTATCGTATGCACTCCAAGCGCCTTATCTATGGCTCGAATCGCGTTTTTGACTTCCTGGTCCTGTGGATTTTGCCTGTTGGCTTGCTGTTGCTCTTGAGTGCACTGTTCTTCGTCGGCAACCGCAATGTACTGCACCGGATCGTCTACCTCCTGTTTAGCGTGCCCACTCTGCTCCTGTTGTGCATGCGCCCCTGGGAACTCAAGGACCTCTTGCGCGAACCGATCGCCCTGGCGTTCCTGGTTTTCTCCGCGTGGGCACTGACCAGTCTGCTCTGGAGCCCCGAGCCCAGCGCCGACACCGACCTGTTCAAACGCCCGCTGAACACCTTTATGCTGTTTGGCGGCTGTGGGCTGCTGTTGCACTACCGCAACGAGTTGTTCAAGCCGATCTTCTTCGGTGCCGCAGTGATTGCACTGGTGGTGTGCCTGGGCAACCTGGTGGCCTTCGCGAAGGCGTACGAGCCTGGCATGCGCATGATCGGCGGCCTCGGCGCCCTCGATAATCCGCTGCTCAGCTCCCATCTGTTCGGTTTCTTCACGGTGTACTGGCTGTTTATATGCCTGACCACCCAGCGCCTGAAGGTGTTGTGGTTCAGCGTACCGGCACTGGCGATCATGGGTATCACGGTGTTGGCGACGGGCTCTCGCACGCCTCTGGTGGCACTGATGATGGTGATCGTGTGGATGGCCCTGGTCAGTCGCAACCGCCGCTCGGCGCTGCTGCTCGGTGCAATGGTGCTGGCCAGCGCCGGACTGCTGCTTTTGTACCCGGAACTGATCACGGACCGTGGCAATTCGTTGCGTGTCGAGCTGTGGAAAATGTCGTTGAAACTCATCGCCGACCACCCCTGGATCGGCCATAGCTACGACTCCGAGCTGTACCTGACATTCGACAACGGCTACCAGCTGCGCGAGCCCCATAGCTTTGCCCTTGGCGTGCTCTATTACGTCGGCATCATCGGCTTCATCCCCTGGATCTTCATGCTCGGCTATGCCCTGTATAAGGGCATGCAACGACGCGCACAACCGCTGTTCATCCTGGCATCGTCCCTGCTGGTCTACGGCATCGGTGCGGGCCTGACCGAAGGCGGCGGCATCCTGTCGCGACCCAAGGAGCATTGGTTCCTGCTGTGGATCCCGTTGGCGATCATTACCGGCCTGAGCATCGCCCAGCGCCACCGCAGCCTGCTGCGCATGTCGGTGCAATCGATCAAGCGCCCGGCATTTGACCAGCTGTGCAGCAATGCCCAGGTGATTGAAGCCGATGGCCTGGGGCCAAAAGTCCTGCGCCTGGAAGACGGCAGCTTTCTCAAGCTGTTCCGCCCGCGCCGTTGGTACACCTCCGGCAGCTTCAACCCGTATTCCGAGCGTTTTGCCAGCAACAGCGAACAGTTGCGCAGCCTGGGCATTCCCACCCCGCACATCCTTGGCCTCTACCACTTGCCCGACGCCAGCGGCGCCGTGGCCTATACCCCGCTGCCCGGCCTGACCCTGCGCCAGGCCATGCAAAGCCTGGACAGCAGCCTGCGCGAATCGCTGGTCGAGCGTTTCGGCCGGTTCATGGCGCAATTGCACGAACGCGGTGTGTACTTCCGCTCGCTGCACCTGGGCAACGTGCTGCTGATGGACGACGGCGAGTTCGGCCTGATTGACGTCGCTGACCTGCGCATCTACCCCTCGTCCCTGCGCTACGCCTTGCGCCAGCGTAACTTGCGTCACATGCAGCGCTATCCGCAGGACCGCAACTGGTTGTTCGAAACGCACTTCGAGCAGTTGGTTAAGGGCTATGCGACGGTTGCCAGCCCGACGGCCACGGCGAAACTCCGCGAACAGGTACATAGCCTGGCCAGCCCGGCCAGCTGATAAAAAAGGCGACTATCACTGCCGTGATAGTCGCCTTTTTTACATCCCTCGTCTTCAGCTCCTCAGCGGCGTCAGATACAGCCGCACCAAGCCACGCAAGGTCTTGCGCCCCCAGAATTTCAGCGGGATCTGCTTGAGAATCTCCCGTGCCAACGGCCGGTCACGGTCGGCGGTCTTGAGGAACATCGAGTTCAGGAAGTTGTAGCGCACCGCATCGTAGGCCGGGTGATCGCTGAACTTGGCGTAGGTCTTGAGGATGTTCTGGATCATGTAGCGGTGGTTTTTGTAGGTATTGCTGGCGTGCTGTCGGTACTGCGCCATGACTACGTCAAGCGCATCGATGGTGTAGCCCGCCGCGGTTATCTTCAATTGAATCAGCAGGTCCTCCAGGGGAATCAGCGGATCGAAACCACCGACTTCCTCCAGGGCTTCGCGGCGGATCAACATGGTCGGCGCGGGTGGAAACGGCTTGCGGTCCATGAACATGTCGTCGAAGTCGAGACTGCGAAACGGCACATCACGGCGTTGTTTTTTCTCCGGATGCAGGTTGCCGTCACCGTCGATCAGCTCGATGTTGCCGGCGCAGATCCCCACCCTGGGCTTGCCCTCCATGTAGGCCACCTGGGTCGCGATACGGTCGGGCAGCATGATGTCGTCTGAGCCGAATGGCGCGATCAGGCTGCCTTTGGCGCGGGCAAGCGCGTTGTTCAGCGTGGCGGTCAGCCCCTGGTTCTGTTGCACCTGGAAATCAAACCCGTGCTCGGCCTGAAGCCGCCGGATGCATTCGACGCTGTCATCCTTGGAGCCGTCGTCGATCACCAGCAATTCGATATTCGGGTAAGTCTGGCCGAGCACACTCAGGATGCTCTGCTCGATGTACCGAGCGTGGTTGTAGGACGCGATAATCACCGAGACCAACGGTTGTTGCGCTGTCATGCTCTACCTGCTTCTTTCAAACCGGTTTCGATCAAATCCAGATACTTGCCCTGGAACTCAGCCAAGGCGTGGTTTGCCTCCAGGTAACGGAAGACCTGCTCACCCTTGGCGCGTAACTGTTCATCACTCATGGCCAGGTAAGTGTCGAGCGCCGCAGTCAGTTGCTCCACGTTGCCGGGCTCATGGGACAAGCCGCCCGCCCCTTCAACCAGCGGCAACATGGCCGGCCCGTTGGAGGCGATCACCGGCAGGCGCCCGCTCATGCCTTCCAGCAACGCCAGGCCCAAGCCTTCAAGCAGGGACGGCATGGTCCAGATATCGAACGCACGTACGTACTGCAGACCGTCCTCACGAAAGCCCAGCAAGTGCGCACGGCCAGTGAGGCCGAGACGCTCGATGTCCGCCCGCAGGTCAGCTTCGGCGCGGCCGGAACCGATGATACCCACCTGAGCCTCAGGATATTTGTCCTTGAGCCGTGCAAACGCCTGCAACAGATGCGTGTGCCCCTTGATCGGGACCAGGCGCCCCAGAGCACCAATCATCCGTGCCTCCAGAGGCAAGCCAAGGGCCTGCCGCGCTTGCTCGCGCGGCAACTGCAAGGCCTCGGCCTGGGGGATGTCGATCGCGTTGGTGACGAAGGTGGTGTTCTCGTGGGTAAAGCCACAGTTCAAGCCCACCAGGTAATCCCTCACCGCCGCCGACACCCCGACAAACCGCCAGGCCGGGCTGACCATGCGGCGCATCTGGCGTCGACGATAGGCCCGCTCATATTCGCCGAAACCGTGGGAGATGCCGATGCACAGGGGAATCTTCAACCAGCGGTTGAGCGCCAGCATCATGTTCACCGACTTGAAGCGGTTACAGATGACCACGTCGAACTTCTGCTCACGGCAATACTTGTAGATTTCCCACATTGCCCGCAGACGAATGCCCTTCAGGGCTTTCTCGGGAAATTCGAAATATTTGGAGTGGTCGGCCACGCTCAGCGGCTGGCCCGGCTGGGGGCGTCCACTGAGGAAGGCCGATGTGACCTCGAACCGTTCAACCGGCAACGACTTGACGATCTGCTCACCAAGGTCAGCAAAATCATGGAGTTTGACGTTGTAGTCCGGCTGTAGCTGCAAAACCTTGAAACGAGGCTTCATATTGCTCCATGAGGCAACCGGGCTACTGCGCGCAGCCCGACGTAAAAATCAACTTCAGTCCTGCTTGAGCACCCAAAGCAGTTCGTGACGGCGCACGGCCTTGCGAAAAAACTCATTCTCGCCGTAAGGCGATGGACAACGACCCGCGAGCAATTGTTGCAGCAGACGGCGCACGCGCCGCTTGAAGGGCGGCCGGGGTTGCAGGTCATGCATCATGCCCAGCGCCATGGCCTTGTCCTGCTGCTGGCTCAGGCTCAGCACACGGCAATAGGGTTCGAATGCCTGGCCGGCCTCGAACTGCGGCGGCAACGCCACGCCGGCGCCCGAATTGCCCATGGGCCAGCGGTCGTTATCATGCAGGTGGTTGGCGTACCCGAGCAATGTGCTGGGTTGCCACTCCAGCCCTTGCAACGCTTCAATAACGGCGTTGTAGGCGCAGATATGATCCGGGTGAGGGTCAAGGAGCGGTGTCGGCAACACGATCACCTCGGGCCGCGCCTTGAGCAGCACCGCACGTAGATCGGCAATCAGATTGACCCACGTCGGTGCACCGTCCAGATCGCCGGGCAGCGCCAGGCTGTTGAACCGGCGGAACAGCCGCGTATCTTCCAATTGCGCCTCGCGGGACGCCTGGGGCTGATCCGGCGCGGCCTGCATGGCCGGCAGTTGCAGGCAGAAGTAGCCCAATTGCACGCACTGTGCTTCGGGAACACCGGCCCAGCGCGGCACGCAAATGCTGTCCCAGGCACGCAGGCGTCCCTTGAGTCGAGCGGCATCGGCCTGCGCCAGGCCCATCTGCTGATAGTGCTCGGCTTCGATTTCACCTGCGGTGAGGGTCACAATCCAGCTCTCATCCGCCTGGGCATAGAGGCCAAAGGCGGCCAGTTCGGCGTCGTCGGCGTGGGGGGCGATCACCATGACCCGCTGACGGGCGTGATCCGGCTGACGGAAAATCCACAGGCTGGGCTGGCCGACCACGCGGCACAAGAGGCCGCGCAACGTCAATTCACCCGCCGCCAGCGTTGCGGCAGAACCGGTCAGATTCAGGTAGCGCTTGCCCGCCACGCCGCGCTCGAACGCCTGACAATCCCCGGCCAGCTCGACCGCCGGGTCAAGGAAACGCCCGAGCCAACCGCTCTTGAGCTGCACTTCAAGGATCAGCGTTTCGTCACCTGCCAGATCCAGCGGCGTCTGCGGCACCCATCGCCCGTTATCCAGGCGCAGGCCAACCTGCTGGCCGCTCGGGGCGAAGTGGTATTGATAGTCGTCATTGGGCGAATAAAACAGATGATCGGCGAACCAGGCTTCGTGAGCCACCCACAGCAGCAGCGCAAGGATCAGCGGCAGCCACCAGGCCACCAGCACACCCGTCGCAACCAGTATCAGCAGGCAGATCAATAGCGCGACACGCTTGTTGCGCCGATGGCGCTTGAGCAATTGCTGTTTGCGGCTCATACGCTGAACACCGGCACCGGGTTGCACCAGCGCTCTTTATATTCACGGTCGGCACGCCCGAACGAGAAGCGCAACGGCAAATCCTGCGCGCGCGCATGTTCCCAGGCACTTTGTGTATTGAGGAAACTCAGCACGCTCCCCGGGCTGAACGCACGGGTCTCAGGGTCGACGCCACCGTTGACGTACTCAACGCTTATCCATTCGGGCGCTTGAACGCAGTACACCACCTGCACGGCAATCGGCGCGTCATTGAGAAACAGCACCGAACCGATCAGGAACGCCTTGAGCAATTCCAGCACCTCGGCCAGTCGCTCGGCACCGGTGGCGGGAAAGCCCCAGCGCCGCTGGAACAGATCGCAGTAAATCGCCGCCAGCTCCACGCCGGAAAACTCGCTGACCGGTCGCACCACGCCACCCGCTTCCTCGAGCAAACGCAATTCACGGCGCTGGTTGTAGCGAAATTTTTTCGACAGGTCTTCGGGAGTGCGCGCCATGGCCAATTGCTCGGCCTGGGGCTTGAGGGTACTCACGCGCCCCTGGTTCAGCGCCGACAAATAACGGCCACGGTGACGCAGCGGCACCTGCGCATCAGCGGCTATCGGCAGGATGATCTCGGCATTGCCCAGGTCAAACAGGCCCTTCTTGCCGGTGCGCTTGAGCACGTCCTTGGACAGGGCCAGATCGCGTCCCCAGGTGGCGATTGCCCCCTTGAGTTCACCTCCTTGCTCCCAGCCCAGGTAACGCACCGGAATCTGCGCCAACCCCGCCAGGCGTTCGATCACCTGGGGATGGGTCGCCACGCTGCCGCCGTAACGCTGCCAGGCCTGGGCGTAAACGTCGGCGTCGACAGGCGTCCAGCCACGTTCACGCCAACCCTGGAAGCGGTTCAGCATTTAAACCACAGCGTCATAAGGGTCCACGCCATCCTTGACCACCAGGATGTCTTCCATGATCAGGTACTGCAGGTCGGAGCCGAAGAACATGTTCAGCGCGTCGGTCGGCGAGCAGATCATCGCTTCGCCACGACGGTTGAGCGAGGTGTTCAGGGACACGCCGTTGCCGGTCAATACTTCCAGCTCTTTCATCATGTCGTAGTAACGCGGGTTGTACTCGCGCTTGAGCACCTGGGCGCGGGAGGTGCCGTCTTCATGCACCACTTCCGGCACGCGGCTCTTCCACTCTTCCGACACTTCAAAGGTGAAGGTCATGAACGGCGCCGGGTGGTCGACCTTGATCATGTGCGGGGCCACGGTGTCGAGCATCGACGGGCAGAAAGGCCTCCAGCGCTCGCGGAACTTGATCTGGTGGTTGATACGGTCGGCCACGCCGGTGGCGCTCGGGCAACCGATGATCGAGCGACCGCCCAGGGCACGCGGGCCAAACTCCATGCGGCCCTGGAACCAGGCCACCGGGTTGCCGTCGACCAT
This sequence comes from Pseudomonas sp. 24 E 13, assembly GCF_900004715.1. Lineage (NCBI taxonomy): Bacteria > Pseudomonadati > Pseudomonadota > Gammaproteobacteria > Pseudomonadales > Pseudomonadaceae > Pseudomonas > Pseudomonas sp. 24 E 13. The sequence goes on along the minus strand of NZ_CVTO01000112.1, from coordinate 17,450 downwards.
GATCTTGGCGATGCGCTTGGGCATGTTTTCGATCTTGCGCCAGTTCGGCTTGCTTTCATGTTTGGCGCAGGCGGCGATCACGTCTTCGTTGCTGTAGGACGGGCCGAGGTAGACGTGTTCCATCTTCTCCACCGGCACACCACGCGCGTGGGACACATAGGCGGCCGCACCCACGGCAGTGCCGGCATCGCCGGACGCCGGCTGCACGAACAGCTCCTTGACGTCATCGCGGGCAATGATCTTCTGGTTCAGCTTGACGTTCAGCGCGCAGCCGCCGGCAAAGGCCAGCTTGCCGGTGTCCTTGAGGATGTCGCCCAGGTAATGGTCGATCATCTGCAAGGCCAGTTTCTCGAACAGTGCCTGCATGCTGGCCGCGTAGTGAATGTACGGCTCGTCGGCGATATCGCCTTCGCGCTTGGGGCCCAGCCACTCGATCAGTTTTGGCGAGAAGTAGAACCCCTTGCCCTTCTCTTTATAACGGCGCAGGCCGATGACGTTGGCGTAGTCGGTGTTGATCACCAGCTCGCCGTTCTCGAAGGAGGCCAGGCGCGAGAAATCGTACTTGCTGGCATCGCCATACGGCGCCATACCCATGACTTTGAACTCACCGTCGAGCATCTCGAAACCGAGGAACTCGGTGATTGCGCCATACAGGCCGCCCAGGGAGTCCGGATCGTAGAATTCCTTGATCTTGTGGATCTTGCCGTTTTCGCCATAGCCGAAGAACGTGGTGGCGTACTCGCCCTTGCCGTCGATGCCCAGGATCGCGGTTTTCTCCTGGAAGCCCGAGCAGTGGTAGGCGCTGGAAGCGTGGGCCAGGTGGTGTTCGACCGGTTCGATCTTGATTTTCTTCGGATCGAAGCCCAGTTGCTCCAGGCACCAGACAATCTTGTTGCGATAGCGCTTGTAACGGCGATTGCCCATCAGGATCGCGTCGAGCGCGCGGTCCGGGGCGTACCAGTAGCGTTTGGCGTAGTGCCAGCGCGCCTCGCCGAACAGGCTGATCGGGGCGAACGGGATCGCCACCACATCAACGTCGGACGGTTTGATGCCGGCCTGTTCCAGGCAGAACTTCGCCGACTCGTAGGGCATGCGGTTCTTTGCATGTTTGTCGCGTACGAAGCGCTCTTCTTCGGCGGCCGCAATCAGCTTGCCGTCGATATACAGGGCCGCGGAAGGATCATGGCTAAGGGCGCCGGACAGGCCAAGAATCGTCAATGCCACTGGGGTCTAGCCTCTTTTAGTCTGCATGCAGGCGCAGCGCGCCTGAAAAAAGTGTGCCTCCCGCCCGGGCGGGAAACAGCTAAAGGGCGGGATTATAACTTAAAAGCAGCAGGAAGCTGTTAGCGGCAAGGGGCTAGCGCAGGTCGATGCTGCCGTCGGCGCTTTGCCGGTAGACGGTGTAGGGCAGCAAGAGCGTGTCCATGACGCCGGAGAGCGGCACATCAATGAAGGTCCAGGGCACGCTGTTCAGCGCCAGGCTGCTCCCCGTATTCGGCGGCCCGTGTAGGACACACAGGTTATACGTCACCCCACTGTAGATACGCGGCACGGACTGGCAATAGGTTTTATCCGCCTTGAGCGCGCGAACGGTAACCGCATCTTCACGCATCACCGTGGTGACGGTCCCGCAGCCAACCATCATCGACGCACTCCACGCCAGCACCAGCAACTTCATATTGGTTGTGCACATGCCCAGCTCTTCTTTTTTGAATGAGGTCGAAAATCTAGCATCGCCCATCCAATGGTCCAGACGCCTGGCGCCGTCGCTTTGCGTGGGAAACTTCCTGTTCAGCCCAACGGCAATCAGGTTCGGCAAAATCGAGGGGAATCGTTAAACTTGCGACATTTGCGCCTACGCCACTCAACATGCGTTGCGCCACGGACTCGGCCTCTTCATGACCCTACCCGCTCCCACTCCCCTCGCCCTGCTCCTGCTGGGCCTGTGCAGCACCGTCCAGGCCGAAGAAACGCCGTTGCTGCTGGACCCCAGCGTGGTCACCGGCTCGCGCAGCGCCAGCCCGACCTTCGACCTGCCGTACTCGGTGGACGCCATCAGCCGCGAACAGATCAGTGACGGCCAACTTGGCATCAACGCCTCCGAAGCCCTGTCCCGCGTGCCTGGCCTGGTGGTGCAGAACCGCCAGAACTATGCGCAGGACCTGCAGATTTCTTCCCGTGGCTTCGGTGCCCGCTCGGCGTTCGGGGTGCGCGGCATCAAGCTGGTTGCCGACGGCATCCCCGCCAGCACCCCGGATGGCCAGGGCCAGGCGGCAACGTTCAACCTCGACACCGCCGAGCGCATCGAAGTCCTGCGCGGCCCGGCAGCCACCCTGTATGGCAGCAACGCCGGCGGGGTGATCCAGATGTTCTCCCGCAACGGCGAAGGCCCGCCACGCATCGGCGCCGAAACCCTGGTGGGCAGCGACGGGCTGAGCAAAAACCACCTCACCGCCGAAGGCGCAGCCGAGGGTGCAGGCTTTGTGCTGGACGCCTCGCGCATGGACACCAATGGCTACCGCGATCACAGCAGCGCACGCCGTGACCAGACGTTCGCCAAGCTCAACTTCCAGCCCGATGACGACAGCAAGCTGGCGTTGATCTACAGCAGCCTGGAGCAGAACGGTACGCAGGACCCGCTGGGGCAGACCTGGGCAGCGTACAAGGCTGACCCGCGCTCGGTGAGCACCAATGCGCTGACCTACAACACGCGTAAAAGCATCGACCATCAGCAACTGGGCATGAACTACGAGCGCTACATCGGCGATGCGACGCTGCAGGTGAATGCGTATACGGGGCGGCGCAGTGTGATTCAGTACCTGTCGATCCCCAGGGGCACCCCCGCCAACGAGCGCGGCGGTGGCGTGGTGCAGTTTGACCGCACGTTCTACGGTGGCAGCGCGCGCTGGATGCAGCCTATCCAGAGCGCGCCGGGGGAGTTGACGATCATCGCGGGCCTGGACTTCGACCAGAGCGAAGACAGCCGCCACGGCTATCAGAACTACAGCGGCGCCACCCTGGGCGTGAAAGGCCAGCTGCGCCGCGATGAAATCGACACCGCGCGCAGCCTCGACCCTTACCTCCAGGCCAACTGGGCCCTTGGCCGCTGGACCCTGCAGGCCGGCATTCGCCACAGCACCATGGAACTGGAGGTGGACGATCAATTCCTCGGCAACGGCGACGCCAGCGGCAGCAAGACCTACCAGAAGAACACTCCGTCGATGAGCGTGATGTACGCCTTCACGCCCGACCTGCACGGTTACGTCAGTGCCGGCAAAGGCTTCGAAACGCCCACCCAGGCCGAGCTGGCCTATGCGCCGGGTAACATCGAGGGTTTCAACTTTGGCTTGAAGCCGTCGCAAAGCACGCAATATGAAATAGGGTTGAAGGCACAACTGAACAGCACCCGCATCAACGCTGCGCTGTTTCAGATCACCACTGATGACGAACTGGTGGTGCAGCAATCCATCGGCGGTCGCACCAGCTATCAAAATGCCGGTCGCACGCTGCGCCGTGGATTCGAACTTGGGGTCGAGAGCCAACTCAGCGAGCAGTGGAGCGCCAACCTCGCCTACACCCGCCTGCAAGCCACCTACGACAGCGACTTTGCCAGCGGCGCGAACACCATCGACAAAGGCAACTACCTGCCCGGCGTGCCGCAAACCACGCTGTTCACCGAGCTGAACTGGAAACCACGGGACTGGGTCAGCACCGCCATCGAAGGCATGTACCGCAGCAAAGTCTATGTCGAAGACACCAACCGCCAACACGCCGCACCGGGCTACAGCGTATTCAACTGGCGCGCACGGTTTGAGCAGAAGATCGAGCACTGGACATTCCACCAGACCTTGCGCCTGGATAACCTGCTGGATCGCCAGTATGTGGGCTCGGTGATCGTGGGGGACGGCAATGGGCGCTACTATGAAGCGGCGCCGGGGCGGTCGTGGTATGCAGGCGCTGGGGCTGAATACCAATTCTAATGTGGGAGGGAGCTTGCGCCCGATAGCGGTGGGTCAGTTACACAGGCATTCACTGACACACCGCATCGGGGGCAAGCCCCCTCCCACACTGACCGCGCTCACACCTTCAGATGTGTAAATACAGTCAAATGTGGGAGGGGGCTTGCCCCCGATAGGGCCGAAGGCCCGCTTCACCCGGCGACGCTGACCTCTTTGGGCAACCGCTGATCAATCACCCGATACAACGCACTGTCCTGCGGCCAGTTGCGCATGAACCGCGCACGGTCTTTGGCATACGCCGCAGCAAAGCTGGCAACCGAGCTGTGTTGGCACATGGCGTCCAGGTCGATCATCGCCCAGCGCCCTTCGCTCCAGAACAGGTTATGCCCCTTGAAATCCCCATGGCTGATGCGCGCCTCGATCAACTCGGCGAACAGCCGGTCCAGCGCCAGCAGTTCATCTTCCGGCGCGTCGCCGCGTTCGACATAGGGCGCAAAGCGCTCGATGATGTCCGGCCCCGGCAGGTATTCGGTGACCAGATAGGCACGGCTGCGCAACCAGAAAAAGCGCTTCTCCAGGACCGCCAGCGGCTTGGGCGTAGCAAAGCCGAGGAACGCCAGGCGATTGCCTTCGCGCCAGGAATGCCAGGCACGGCTCGGGCGCCAGAAGCGTTTGAGCCAGTGGGTGAAACCCTTGATGTTGTAGCGCTTGATCACCAGAGGCCGGCCGGCCACTTCGACCCTGGCCACGCTCGCGGCGCCGCCGGTCTTGTACAGATGGCCCTGGTCGAGCAGCGCATCGGCCTTTTCAAGCACTGGCAGCATGGCCGCCTCTTCCTCACGGCGAATCGCGCGCAGACCAAAGGCGCCACGTACCACACTGAACAGGGTGCACTCGCGGCCGACCTTGTTCAGGTAGTCGCGCAAGCGCCAGGCGCTGACTTTGCGCACCTGCTTTTCCAGAGCCTCCAGCGGCAAGGCATGTTCGCCGTTGGCCAGCAGGTAATACACCAGCAATTCTTCGGTAAACGGCGCGAGGTTTTTCGGCAACTGGGCAAAGAACACCCCGAGGTTTTCCAGCACGCGATTGCGCGACAGCGGCTTGCCCGCCTCTTCGACACGAATCCCCGCGCCATCAATCAGATACAGCTTACCGCCCTGGCGCAGCAGGTTGTCCAGGTGCAGGTCTTCCTGCCACAAGCCCTTGGCATGCATCTGCGCAATCGCGCCCAGCGCGTCGGCGAGCACGGCGGTTTGTTCGTCGGCCAATGGCGGCAAGCTTTCGACAGCGCGCCAGGCGTCGGCCAGGCTGAGGGCGCCTTCAAGAAACTCGAACAGCAGCCAGCCACCCTCGCCTTCCTGCAAACCGTCGGCCAGCAACAGCGGCGTGGTCAGGCCTTGTTCGGCCAGCAAACGCACCCCGCTGCGCTCACGCTGGAAATGCCGCGCCGCCGAGTTGCCAACCAGCAGCTTGGCCAGCACCGGGCGACCGCGCCATATTGCGGCGCCGACGTAGCGCTGCCCCGGCAAAACCCGCAGCAGGCTGAGCAGTTGCAGTTGGCCCGGGCCTGCCGCATCGACCAGGTCTAGGGTCAGCGGCAGGCTGGGAGTACGGCCGGCGTTTTTCAGCTCGGACAAACGCATCAGCGGTTTTCCTTGTGACTGCGGCGCGCGGTAAGACGCTGATACCAGGTGGCGACCAGCGCACTGTCTTCAGGCTGCTCAAGATACGCCGCCAGCAGCTGTCGCACCTGCGCATCCGACCATTGCGGCGCGCGGCGCAGCAGGGGTTCGAGGTCCTTGACCCGGTCACGCCAGCCGAACAACAAAGGGCGGGTTTTCTCAAGGTCGATCAACTGCGCGGCGTAACCGTCAGCGGTGGCCTGCAGGAAAATATGCTTGGGATAAAAACAGCCATGCACCTGCCCCACGCTGTGCAACCGACGCGCAAGCCTGCCGCAGGCCAGCAGGATGGCGCGCTGCTGTGCGTCGCTCGACTGCGACCAGTGTTCCAGCAACGAGTCCAAATCGTTCCAACCGTCCAGGGCGCGGGTAAGCAACATCGCACGGCGCTCGCCCTTGACCTTGCGCTCGCCGAAGAACACCGCCTGCAAGGCAGGAATGCCCAGCTTGCGGTACAGGCTGATATTACGAAACTCACGGGCAAAACTTGGCTCGCCGAACGGCCGGTACAAGGTACGCGTCAGGTAGTTGCTCTGGCGCTTGAGGTAGTAACCCTGACCCTCAAGTTCCAGGCGATACACGCTGCTCCATCCGTCGCCGCTGGTGTTGGGCTCATCCACCGCATCCAGTTGCTTGGCCCACAACGTATCGAAGCTGGCCAGGCCGTTGCGCTCAAGCAAAGCGCGGTCTTCGACCGCGAGGAAGTCACTCATTCACGCCCCTCGAAAAACTTCACCACATGGCGAATCCGTTGTTTGTCTGACGTCGTCAGGTGCGTGCGTTGGCGGTATTGCATGTAGAAACGCAGGCGCTGGGTGGCCGACAGATGATACTTGGCGACCTTGTCCAGGCAGGCCAGGTCTTTGGTAATGCGGTATTTGAGCCAGAAGCCGCGCCAGAAATCGCCGTTGGGACAGTCGATCATGTACAGGGTGCGCTGATCGTCCACCAGCAGGTTGCGCCACTTCAAGTCGTTATGGGTGAAGCGATGGTCGTGCATGGTCCGCGTGTACTCGGCGAGCTGACGGCTGATACCGTCGACCCAGCGAGGGTCTTTCAGACGCGGGTCATTACGTTCGGCCAATACCGATAAATCCTCGGTCCTGGGCAATTCCCGGGTAATCATTGCACCCCGGTCATAGGCCAGGCCCTTGCGATCCAGGCCCCAGGCCACCACATCGGCGGTCGGAATCCCCCATTTGGCGAAGCGCTTGAGGTTCTGCCATTCGGATTTCACCCGCGGCTTGCCCAGGTAGCGGCGCAGGCCTTTGCCGGCGCCGACGTACCGCTTGACGTAATAATTGATCCCGCCGCGCTCCACCCGGATGACTTCCGACAGCGGGTCGCGGGTCAGGCGCTCGCCTTGCAGGGCGAACACGGCTTCCAGGCTGCCAAAGTCGTCCGCGAGCGCAGCGTAAGCGGGTTCCAGATTCCAACCCGCCATCAGAGTGCATCCCCGTAACGCTGTTTGCGCGCGTAGAGCTTGTCGGCCTTGCCTTGCAGCCACAGCAACAGAGCGCTTTCCTCGGCGAGGATCTGGCGCAGCGGCTGCTGGAAATAGCCCTTGAGAAAGCGCAGTTTGTCGCGGCGGGTCAGGCCGATGTCCAGCGCCGAGAAGTACAGCGCGGCCAGGTCCTTGTCACGCCAGCGATGGCTGATTTTGTCGCGCGTCTGGGCGCGGTGCAGGTCGATGATCGAGAGCTTGAAGTTATCGGCCGTCACCGGCGTATCGGTGTGCAGCAGGAAGTGGCAGATGTAGCAATCACGGTGGTTGACGCCGCCGCGATGCATCATGCCGGTCATGCGCGCCACTTCAGCGATCAGCGCGCGCTTGAGACGCGGCTGCGGCGGCTGCTTGAGCCAGTCGATGCTGAAATCTTCGAGGCTGACAGTCGGCGCCAGTTCTTCGGTAATGATGAAGGAGTGCTGATCGGCCGGGTTGCTGCCGCGCTCGCCATAGGCCACGGCGGTCATGGTCGGCACGCCCAGTGCCTGCAGGCGCTGGATCGCCAGCCATTCCTGACCGGCGCCCAGCACCGGCAGCTTGGCGGTCACAAGGTTCTTGACGATCTCGCCCCAGCCGATCCCACGATGGATCTTCACAAAGTAGCCGCGGCCATCCACCTCGGTACGCAGCGTGCGACGCGCCTCCAGTTCACGGTAAACCTCGCCTTGCAGGCACTCGACAGCGGCGAACACATCCTGCCCGGCCCAGAGGGTTTTGAACGGTTCGGCAAGCATCAATTTCATCGTTTTGGCTCCGCCAGAATCACATCCGCAGCGTGCTGCGGCATGCTATAGAGGTCGGCCGTCTCGGCGAAGGCCAACCCATTGCGGCCCCAGGCCGCGCGCTGTGCAGAATCAGACAACATCCGCGCCAGGTACCCGTTGAGCTGCGTCTGTTCGAACGGCTCATCCAGGACCAGGCCACTGTCGGCTTCGGCGATGTAATGGGCATAACCACATACCGCCGAGACCAGCACCGGCAACCCGGCCACCAGGGCTTCGAGCAAGACCGTGCCGGTGTTTTCGTTATACGCCGGGTGGATCAACAGGTCGGCGCCCAGCAGGAAACGCGGGATATCGCTGCGCCCCTTGAGGAACTGCACGTTATCGCCCAAACCCAATGTGGCGCTCTGCAATTGGAATACTTTGGGGTCGTCCTGGCCGATTACAAACAGACGGGTGCGTTTCTTCAATTGCGACGGTAACGCCGCCAGCGCCTTGAGGCTGCGGTCGACGCCCTTGGTCTTGAAGCCCGAACCGATCTGCACCAGCAGCAAGTCGTCCTCGTCCAGGCCGAATTCCTCGCGGAACCCTTCGCGTATCATGGCCGCATCCGGCGGCGCACGGCGATCCTGGGCAATGCCCGGCGGCAGCAGGTGGAAGCGTTCCAGCGGTGTGGCGTAATGTTTGATGAACAGCGGCTGCTGCACCTCGGAAATCATCAGGATTTCGGTCTTGGCGTCCTTGGCAAACACGGCGCGCTCGTAGTCGGCAAAGTGTTTGTAACGACCAAAATAACGGTACAGCGAATGACGCAGGTTTTGCGCCTTGTCTTCAAAGCAGCCGTCGGCGGCGTAGTACACATCAAGGTCGGGCATCTTGTTGAAGCCGATCAGGCGATCCACCGGGCGTTTGGCAAGGTCGGCTTTCATCCACGCGCTGAGCTTCTCGTTGCGCCGATGGTTGAAGAATGCCTTGACCGGCGCCACCAGCACTTCGAAGCCCGGCGGGATATCGCCCTCCCAGATCAAGGTGTACACGCGGATTTTATGCCCGCGTTGCTGGCACTCCAGGGCGATGCGCATGAAGTCGCGCTGCAGGCCACCGAAGGGAAAATATTTGTACAGTACGAAAGCCAGTTGCATCAGTGCAGCTCCTCAGCCAGTAACAACGTGCTCAGCCGGCTCGCTACACGCTCAGGATTGAGGCGCGTGAAGCACAGGGGCGACTCGCGCTTGATGTCGAACCGCCGCAGGTCATCGGCGGTGGGTTGATAAGTGCATTGCTTTTGCAGGCACGGCGCACACGGCCAGTCGCTGGCCAGGTGGATCTGGCCTTTGCCGTAGGCGCCGGTGAGGCCCGGATTGGTAGGCCCGAACAGCGAAATGGTCGGCACATCCAGCGCAGCCGCCAGATGGCCCAGACCGGTGTCCACCGCCACACAGGCACGGGCACCGGCCAACACACGGGCCACGCCCGCCAGGTTCAGTTTTGGCAGCACTTCGGCGTTGGCCAGGCCTTGAGCCAGGCGCTCGGCGCGGGCCTTTTCGATGGCGCTGCCCCACGGCAATTTCACGTCCACGCCCAGGCGGCCCATGCGTTCGGCCAGTTCGCGCCAGTAGGCCTCGGGCCAGTGCTTGGTGTCCCAGGTCGTACCGTGCAGCAGCAGCACGAAAGGTTTCTTCGGCGGCAGACCCAGCAGTTTCTCGACGCTCAGGCCATAGTCGCCCAGGCCCTTGGGCAGGTCGTAACCCAACGCCACGCCAAACAGTTGGCGCAGGCGCTCCACCGCATGTTGCCCGCGGGCCACGGCCAGGCGGCGGGAATAAAAGCGCGCCGCCAGGGGTTCGCGTGCCGAGCTTTTATCGAACCCGGCTACCGGCGCCCGCACGTAGCGGGTCAGCCAGGCACTTTTCAACAGGCCCTGGGCGTCGATCACCAGGTCATACCGGGTCGACTGCAGCGCCTGTTTGAACCGCCGCCATTCGCCGCTCTTGAGGGTTTGCCAGAGGTTCTTGCGCCAGCGACGAATCGCCACCGGGATCACCTTGTCTACCGCCGGGTGCCAGGTCGGGATTTCAGCGAAGCCTTCTTCCACCACCCAGTCGAAACGGATGCCGGGGATCGCCCGCGCCGCATCGGTCAGTGCCGGCAAGGCGTGGATCACGTCGCCCAGGGATGAGGTCTTGATTACCAGTACCCGCAACTCAGTGAACCTCGACCACGTCGCCCTGCAACCGCTGCAACGCGTCGGTCACCGGCTGCGGCAGCAATTGGCGCAGGCAATTGTAGTGGCCGAAACGGCAGGTGCGCTCAAAACAGGGGCTGCAATCCAGGCCCAGGCGCACCACTTCGACCTTGTCCGCCAGGGGCGGGGTGAAGCCGGGTGACGTCGAGCCGTACACCGCCACCAAGGGACGGTTCAGCGCGGCGGCAACGTGCATCAGGCCGGAATCATTGGACACCACCGCGTCGGCGCACGACAGCAAGTCGATGGCCTCGGCCAGGGACGTTTCGCCACTGAGGTTCACCGCCTCTTCGCGCAGGCCCGGAATCAGGCGCTGGCGAATATCCTCACCCACCGAATGATCGTTCTTCGAGCCAAACAGCCACACCTGCCAGCCTTCGCGAATCCTGGTCTCGGCGACCTTGGCGTAATGCTCCGACGGCCAGCGCTTGGACTCGCCAAACTCGGCGCCCGGGCACAGCGCCAATACCGGGCGATCCAGCGTCAGGCCGAACTTGGCCAGCGCCGCAGCGCGGGTCACCGGGTCAATCTGCAAGCTGGGGCGCGGGTACGGCTTGGGCAGTTCGGCGCCCGGCTCGTAGGCCAGGGCCATGAAACGTTCGATCATCAGCGGATAGCGGGCTTTATCCAGGGTGCGTACGTCATTGAGCAGCACGTAGCGAAACTCGCCGCGCCAGCCGGTACGCTTGGGGATGCCGGCAAAAAACGGCACCAGCGCCGACTTCAGCGAGTTGGGCAACAGGATGGCCTGGTCGTACTGGCCGGCCATGGCTTTGCCGATGCGACGGCGGGTCGCCAATTCCAGCGCGCCATGGCCGAGCGGAAAGCTCAAGGCCTTGCGCACTTGCGGCATGCGCTCAAGGATCGGCCGGCTCCACTCAGGGGCGAGCACGTCGATCTGGCAGTCCGGATAGCGCAGCCGCAGGCACTGGAACAGTGTCTGCGCCATCACCATGTCTCCGACCCAGCTGGGCCCAACGATCAGAATATTCATGTCATTTCCACAAACGATGCGGGGAGGCTTATGCCTCCCCGCCCTAATAGTGTTTCAGCTCAAGCCCAGCGTTTGCCAGATTCGCATCACCTGTCGCCGTTCGTCGGCGAACTGGTCGCCGGCCACCGTACCGGCCTCGTTCTGCAAGGCTTGGCGGTGCGCGGCTGAGCGGTAGGCCTTATACACTTCACGCAGCAAGTGAGCATCGGCGGCGGGCATCAGCCCGACCTGCTCCAGGCCCTCGAGGATGCGGATATTGTCGGTGTAGCGCAGCAACGATGGATGTTGCGCAGACCACGCCAAAGCGGCGTATTGCACCATAAATTCAATATCGACGATACCTCCGGCGTCCTGCTTGAGGTCGAACAGCGCCGTGGCTTCGAAGGCATTGGCGCCCCTGCCGGCCGTTGTGCTCTTGGTTCCCAGGTTATCGCGCATCTTGGCGCGCATCTCGCTGACCTCCTGGCGCAGCTTGGCCAGATCCCGCTCACGCCCCAACACGTTAGCGCGTACCTGCTCGAATGCATGGCCCACATCCTGGCTGCCGACCAGGACGCGTGCGCGAATCAGCGCCTGATGCTCCCAGGTCCAGGCTTCATTTTGTTGATAGCGGTCGAATGCGCCCAGCGAACTGACCAGCAAGCCGGACGCCCCTGAAGGTCGCAGACGCATATCCACTTCGTACAACTGGCCGGAGTTGGTCTGGGTGGTCAGCAGGTGAATGATGCGCTGGCCCAGGCGCGTGAAGAACTGCGCGCCGTCGATCGGCTTGGCGCCGTCGGTCTCGGCCTGCGGGTCGCCGTCATGGATAAACACCAGGTCCAGGTCCGAACCATGCCCCAGTTCGATACCGCCGACCTTTCCATAACCGACAATGATGAACCCGGGATCGCACAGGCTGCCGTCCAGCCGTTGCGGCGAGCCGTGACGGGCGACGGTCTGGCGCCAGGCCAGGGCCAGCACTTGCTCGAGAATGGCTTCGGCGAGCCAGGTGAGGTAGTCGCTGACTTTCATCAACGGCAGGCTGCCGGCGATTTCCGACGCCGCCACGCGCAGACGGTGCGCCAGCTTGAAATGGCGCAGCGCTTCCATCTGCTGCTCGAGGTCGTCTTCGGGGATACGCGTGAGGCGCTCGCGCAACTCGGCGGCCAGTTCCGGCGCCAGCGGTGGCTTGAACAAGCGTCCTTCGTTGAGCAATTCATCCAGCAACAGCGGAAAGCGCGTGATCTGCTCGGCGATCCACGGGCTCGCGGCGCACAGGGTCAATAGACGGCGCAGGGCGTCGGGATTCTCGGTGAGCAGCACCAGGTAAGCGGAACGCCGCGCGACGGCCTCCACCAGGGGCAGTACGCGCTCCAGTACCAGGTCCGGATTGGCGTGTTCGACAGCCTGGGCCAGCAAGCGCGGGATAAACGCATCCAGGCGCTCGCGACCGAGGCGCTGCATGGCGCGCAGTTGGGGGCTACCGCGCAGGCCGGCCAGGGCTTTGAGCGCCTTGGGCGCGTCAGTAAAGCCGCCTTCGCCCAATTGGCGGCAGGCCGCGTCGTCGTCCTGGGACTCTTCCCACAGCGGAAGCCACTCCCCACCGACAACCAACTCGCTTTCTTCACCCTCTTCTTCATCAGGGTCGGCAATCACTTGGCGGAAATGCCAATCCACTCGCCCACGCCAATACATCAAGCGCTCGTGGAACGCGGCCCAATCGGCAAAGCCCAGCATGAAGGCAATACGCGCCTGGTCTTCGGGGCTGTCCGGGAGCATTTGGGTCTGGCGGTCGGCAATCGCCTGGATCGCGTGCTCGGTGTAACGCAGGAATTCGTAGCCATTGCGCAGCTCGGCAATCACCGCAGGCGGCAGGTAGCCCTGGCCTTCCAGGGTGCCGAGCACGTTCAACAGCGGGCGTTGCTGCAGGCTGAGGTCGCGACCACCGTGGATCAGTTGAAACGCCTGGGCGATAAATTCCACCTCGCGAATACCGCCCGAACCCAGCTTGATATTGTCGGCCATGCCCTTGCGCCGCACTTCCTGCTGGATCAACTGCTTCATGGTGCGCAGCGCTTCGATGGCCGAGAAGTCCAGGTAACGGCGATAGACGAACGGGCGCAGCATGTCGAGCAGTTGCGCGCCGGCCACCTGGTCTCCGGCGACGACGCGGGCCTTGATCATGGCGTAACGTTCCCAGTCGCGGCCCTGGTCCTGGTAGTACTGCTCCAGCGCGTTGAAGCTGAGTACCAGCGCACCCGCCGAACCGTAGGGGCGCAGGCGCATGTCGACGCGAAAGACGAAACCGTCGACGGTCATCGGGTCGAGGGCCTTGATCAATTTTTGACCAAGACGGATGAAAAACTCCTGGTTATCCAGGGCGCGCTTGACCCCTACTGTCTCGCCGCCTTCGGGGTAGGCGAAGATCAGGTCGATATCCGACGACAGGTTCAGCTCCACGGCCCCGAGCTTGCCCATGCCGAGGATGACCATGTGCTGCGCCTCGCCGCTGCGCCGCCCGGTTGGCGTGCCGAACTGCACGCAATGGCGCTGGTACAGCCACTGGTAGGCCTGGTCGATACAGGCGTCGGCCATGTCGGAGAGGTCGCGACAGGTTTGCACCAGGTCAGCCTGGCGGGTCAGGTCGCGCCAGATGATGCGCACCTGCTGGCGCGTGCGCTGGCGGCGCAGCACACGGCCCATCTGCTCTTCTGTATCGGCCTGTTGCACGGCACCGGCAATCTGCCCGCACAGTTCACCCGGCGCAAAACCCCGGTCCAGCTCGCCCCAGGCCACCAGCTCGAGCAACATCAAAGGGTCACGAACACTCTGTTCAATCACGAAATCACTGGCGGCGCACACCCGCGCGAAGTCGGCCCAGCGTTGCGGCGTCCAGCCAGAAAGGCCATGATCGTCATCCAGCGCGGCCACGGCGTCACGAAATGACTGCTCGGCCCGACTGGCGTAAGGCAACAGAATGGCCGGCAGTTCGGCCAGCGTAGGAAGGCTCATGGTCTATCCTTGATCGGCGGGTAAATGGCGTGTAGTTGTGAACGCAGGAGCCCTGCTCGATGAAGGACTGTCGAACAAAAGTTACAAATAGCTGAAATTAAATTAATCTTGGCAGGCAACATCAAACTTTCACCTTTTCTTGTTCGCAATAGACCAACAATAACGATTATGCTCACCAGCCAGACCGAGCCATACGCTCGGTCTTGTGTAGTTTTACTACTCGTATATACATTCGAAAGGCTGAAATGGCCGACGATTTGTAGTAAAACTACAGGACGCCGAAGCAACCTTCGGCCATCCAAGAATTTATGTCGTCTGCCCACAAGGCCAGTCGCAAACTTCAGGCAACCGATTCTGGTAGCCTTTCCGCCCTGGAGCAAGCCATGCAAGACCTCGATCCCGTCGAAACCCAGGAATGGCTGGACGCCCTGGAATCGGTTCTCGACAAAGAAGGCGAAGACCGTGCTCATTACCTGATGACCCGTATGGGCGAACTCGCGACCCGCAGCGGCTCGCAGTTGCCTTACGCCATCACTACGCCATACCGCAACACCATCCCCGTTACCCACGAAGCACGCATGCCTGGCGACCTGTTCATGGAACGCCGCATTCGCTCGCTGGTACGTTGGAACGCCATGGCGATGGTAATGCGCACGAACTTGAAAGATTCGGACCTGGGCGGTCACATCTCCAGCTTCGCTTCCAGCGCAACCCTGTATGACATCGGCTTCAACTACTTCTTCCAGGCCCCGACCGACGAACACGGCGGCGACCTGATCTACTTCCAGGGCCACACCTCGCCAGGCGTCTACGCCCGTGCGTTCATGGAAGGTCGCATCAGCGAAGAACAAATGAACAACTTCCGCCAGGAAGTCGACGGTCAGGGCCTGTCGTCCTACCCGCACCCTTGGCTGATGCCTGATTTCTGGCAGTTCCCGACGGTATCCATGGGCCTGGGCCCGATCCAGGCGATCTACCAGGCACGCTTCATGAAGTACCTGGAAGCCCGTGGCTTCATCCCCGAAGGCAAGCAGAAAGTCTGGTGCTTCCTGGGCGACGGCGAGTGCGACGAGCCGGAATCCCTGGGCGCCATCTCCCTGGCCGGCCGCGAGAAGCTGGACAACCTGATCTTCGTCATCAACTGCAACCTGCAGCGCCTCGACGGCCCGGTTCGCGGCAACGGCAAGATCATCCAGGAACTCGAAGGCGTGTTCCGCGGCGCTCACTGGAACGTGACCAAAGTCATCTGGGGCCGTTTCTGGGACCCACTGCTGGCCAAGGACGTCGACGGTATCCTGCAACGTCGCATGGACGAAGTCATCGACGGCGAGTACCAGAACTACAAGGCCAAAGACGGCGCGTTCGTTCGCGAGCACTTCTTCAACACGCCTGAACTCAAGGCGATGGTTGCCGACCTGTCCGACGACGAGATCTGGAAACTCAACCGTGGCGGCCACGACCCGTACAAGGTCTACGCGGCGTACCACGAAGCGGTCAACCACAAGGAACAACCGACCGTCATCCTGGCCAAGACCATCAAGGGTTATGGCACCGGTGCCGGCGAAGCGAAGAACACCGCGCACAACACCAAGAAAGTCGACGTCGACAGCCTGAAGCTGTTCCGCGACCGCTTCGACATCCCGGTCAAGGACGAAGAGCTGGAGAACCTGCCGTTCTTCAAGCCGGAGCCGAACAGCGCCGAAGCCCGTTACCTCAGCGAGCGTCGTAGCGCCCTGGGCGGTTTCGTGCCGCAACGCCGCGCCAAGAGCATGAGCATCCCGACGCCGCCACTCGATACCCTCAAGGCTATCCTGGACGGCTCGGGCGACCGTGAAATCTCCACCACCATGGCCTTCGTGCGCATCCTTGCGCAACTGGTCAAGGACAAGGAAATCGGTTCGCGCATCGTCCCGATCATCCCGGACGAAGCCCGTACCTTCGGTATGGAAGGCATGTTCCGCCAGTTGGGCATCTACTCCTCCGTCGGCCAGCTCTACGAGCCAGTCGATAAAGACCAGGTGATGTTCTACAAGGAAGACAAGAAGGGCCAGATCCTCGAAGAAGGCATCAACGAAGCGGGCGCCATGAGCTCCTTCATCGCTGCCGGTACTTCGTACTCCAGCCACAACCAGCCGATGCTGCCGTTCTACATCTTCTACTCGATGTTCGGCTTCCAACGTATTGGCGACCTGGCCTGGGCAGCCGGCGACAGCCGTACCCGTGGTTTCCTGATCGGCGGCACTGCCGGCCGCACCACGCTGAACGGCGAAGGCCTGCAACACGAAGACGGTCACAGCCACATCCTGGCTGCCACCATCCCGAACTGCCGCACCTTTGATCCAACCTACGGCTACGAGCTGGCGGTGATCATCCAGGACGGCATGAAGAAGATGACCGAAGAGCAGCAGGACGTTTTCTACTACATCACCGTGATGAACGAGTCCTACCAGCAGCCAGCCATGCCGGCCGGTGTGGAAGAAGGCATCATCAAGGGCATGTACCTGCTCGAGGAAGACACCAAGGAAGCGGCTCACCACGTACAACTGATGGGCTCCGGCACCATCCTGCGCGAAGTGCGTGAAGCGGCGAAGATCCTGCGTGACGAATTCAACGTCGGCGCCGACGTGTGGAGCGTGACCAGCTTCAACGAACTGCGTCGCGACGGCCTGGCCGTAGAGCGCAGCAACCGCCTGCACCCTGGCCAGAAACCAGCCAAGAGCTACGTCGAAGAATGCCTGGCCGGCCGTAAGGGTCCGGTCATCGCCTCTACCGACTACATGAAACTGTTTGCTGAACAAATTCGCCAGTGGGTCCCGTCCAAGGAATTCAAAGTCCTGGGCACCGACGGTTTCGGTCGCAGTGACAGCCGCAAGAAGCTGCGTCACTTCTTCGAAGTCGACCGTCACTTCGTGGTGTTGGCAGCCCTGGAAGCCTTGGCTGACCGTGGTGAGATCGAACCCAAGGTGGTGGCTGACGCCATCGTCAAGTTCGGGATCAACCCGGAAAAACGCAACCCACTGGACTGCTGAGGAGATTTTTTGTGAGCGAACTCATTCGCGTACCTGACATCGGCAGCGGTGAAGGTGAAGTAATCGAGCTGTTTGTGAAGGTCGGCGACACCGTCGAAGCCGACCAGAGCATCCTGACCCTGGAATCGGACAAGGCGAGCATGGAAATCCCTGCTCCCAAGGCCGGCGTGGTCAAGAGCCTGAAAGTGAAGCTGGGCGACCGCCTGAAAGAAGGCGACGAACTGCTGGAGTTGGAAATCGAAGGTGCTGCCGATGCAGCGCCTGCGGCTGCCGCTCCGGCCGCCGCTGCACCTGCACCTGCTGCTGAACAGCCTGTCG